>JBIIJL010000148.1:0-3354 GCA_044233795.1 Legionella sp.
AAACTTGCCGCGTTCGTCCCACCACTCTTTGGCAATGGCTGAAAACTGCGCCACTTCGGCGTCATCTATTGTGCTCGCGATAGTGCTGGCCATTGCAAGGGCTCCTGCAGCGTGTTAAAAACATAAGAGATTCCATCATGATCCCGTAGGTGTATGAAGAAACCCGAACGCAAGAAGACCTCCTTAGCCCAATCGTGCAAAGAGAGCAAACAGGCGTTGCGCGAGACGTTTCTTGAGCGGCCGGCACGCTGGGTCGATGAAACACGTAGCCGCTTGGATAACCTGCCAAAAACGAATTTCGACCTCGGCGTAAAATTTACCGAAGAAGGCAAATACCGCGATGCCTTGTTCCGCTTTCGGGTGACGCGCTTTTTGCAGCCAAGCTACCCGATGCTGCATCTTGAGGAAGGCAACTGCTATTACCGCATGGGCAAGATGGATGAGGCATCCAAAGCCTTGCTTCTAGCCCTGAAAGAGACACCGAACAACCCACTCATCCCCCTGATGCTGGAATCGATTGACCCGGCGCTTTTGCCCGCCGACAAGCGCCCGAAACGTATGCCCGCAAGCTTAGTGATTGATTTCTTCAGCGGCATGGCGGCGACCTACGACATCGACGAGGCGAAGCAGGGCTATCAGGCCGGTAAATTGGTGCATGATCTCGCCCGGCCGCTGGTGGCAGCCACCAACCCGGTGGTGATCGATCTGGGTTGCGGCACGGGCATTGCCTCGCGCCCCTGGCGCGCGCAGGCAGCAAGCATCCACGGGGTCGATGTGACGCCTGCGATGGTCGCGCTGGCCGAAAAGGCAACCCATGCCGAGCGTCGCTTGTTCAATGGGTTGTTCAATGTGGATTTATTGACCATGCCAACGACCATTGAGCTGCCAACCGCAGACCTGGTCATGCTGGTGAATGTGGTGCAATATCTGGGCGATCTTGCGCCGGTGATGCAGCGTGTGGCCACGCTGATGCAGCCTGCGGGCATTCTGGTGATGACGGTCGAGCCACACACCACGCCGTCGGGCTATGGCATCAGCCTTGATAGCGGGCGCTTCACCCACGGGGCGGAGTATGTGATCAAGGCAGCTTCAGCCGCAGGCTTGAAGCTGGTGAAGCAGCAACCCTTGGCGATGTATCCGGATATCGTTTCGCAAGGCTATGTATTGACGAAGGGCGGCGCATAATGGTGACCCATGACTACCATGTCCATCCGGTGGGGCGCAGCCACGCCAAAATCCTCTCGCAAGTGCATAAGGGCTGTTTTTTCCATGGCTGGAGCCATTTGGAGTTCGAGAGTTTTTTCGAGCGTGCCGGGGTGTTCGCCGCCATTGCCTATCACAAGGAAAAAACGCCGGTGGGGTTTGTGCTGTGCTGGGTGATTGAAGACCAGTGCGACCTGCTGAGCATGGGCGTGCTCGAGGATCACCGTCGCGACGGCGTGGGGCTGATGCTGCTCGAATATGCCGTGGCCAACGCGCGTAGCCTCGGCGCGGAGCATCTCATGTTGGAAGTCAACGTCAACAACACCGCCGCCCACACGCTGTATGAATCCCGTGGGTTTGAAAAATTCTCCATCCGCAAAGATTATTACACCAACCCGGATGGCACCAAGGCAGACGCGGTGTGTATGCGCAAAACGCTTTAGGGCTTAGCGGGCGGCCGAGGTCGTGTTGCTTGCCGCAAGCTGTTCTATGCGTGCTAGTTCTTCGTACTTCAGCACGGTGATTTGTTGGTTGATCGCATCATCGATCACTCGCAAACCGTTTAGAGCACCGTTGAGGGTTTGCATGTGTTTTGCAGTGTGAGTGTCTGGAAGCTTGCTTGCCCAAAACATAATGCGTTCTGCAGCTTTTGTGGAATCCCCAGGATTCGTTATCACCGGGCGCAGGGCATCATTGTAATTCACTGCCGTACGACCTTGCTTTTTGGCTTTTTCGACCATCTCATCGCAGCGCAGTTGAATAAAGGGCTTAAGCCCACAAGCCATTGCGTCACCAATCGTACAATCCTTGCAAAGCGCCGTGGGTTTCACCCTCTCCATTACCACCTGATGTAGGTATCTCCGAGTGGGTGCGGGTGAGGTAGCTGATTTAAGCGCACTGTTTTCTGTAGCGGTATGTTCCATTTGATGTGTGCCTAAAAATGAACGTTGCTGAACTCTGCCAGAGACTAACGCAGGAATATGTCAGCAGCATGACAGCCGCGGCATCTTCACAAAACTGTCATATTTCCACTAGCCAATTTTTCCATCCCCCCCTATAAACCGCTCCCTATGGCACTGATTGTACAGAAATTCGGCGGGACGTCCGTTGCGGATATTGAGCGCATTAAGCGGGTTGCGACCCTTGTGAAGCGCGATGTGGATGCGGGGCACAAGGTGATTGTGGTGGTCTCGGCCATGGCAGGGGTGACCAACCAGCTGGTGGATTATTGCAGCCAAGTCAGCAGCCTCATGGAAAACGAGCAACGCGCCAATGCCGACCATGTGGTGGCCGCAGGCGAGCAAATCACCAGCGGCTTGTTGGCGCTCGAGCTGCAAAGCCTTGGCCAACCGGCGCGGGCATGGGCAGGCTGGCAGATTCCGCTGCGTTCGGATGGTATGTATAGTAAAGCGCGGATTGATGAGATTGGTACGGACGCCATCAACGCCTCGCTGGCGAAGGGTGAAGTGGCGGTGATTGCGGGCTTTCAGGGCATCAGCCCCGAGGGGCGGATTTCCACGCTCGGGCGCGGAGGATCGGATACCTCGGCGGTGGCGATTGCGGCGGCATTCAAGGCCGAGCGGTGCGATATTTATACGGATGTGGATGGGGTCTATACCAGTGACCCGCGCATTGTGAAAAAGGCGAAGAAGCTGAAGCAAGTGGGCTACGAAGAGATGCTCGAAATGGCATCCCTTGGCTCAAAAGTCTTGCAAACGCGCAGTGTCGAACTGGCGATGAATTACCGCGTGAAAGTGCAAGTGCTTTCAACGTTTGATGATACGCCGGCGGATAGAATCCCCGGTACGTTATTGGTGGATGAGGAGGATTTAGTGGAACAGCAACGCGTGACGGGACTGGCCTATAGCCGCGATGAGGCGCGCATTACCCTCACGAATGTGGAAAACAAGCCTGGTGTGTCGGCGGGTATTTTTGGCCCCTTGGCCGATAAGGGCATCAATGTCGATATGATCGTCCAGAACGTGACGGAGGACGGCAAGCAAACCGATTTGACTTTCACCGTGACCAAAGGCGACCTGCCGCGCGCGCTCGAGATGGTGAAGAATGATCCCGCCATGCCAAAATGCGAGAAAGTGCACACCGATTCAGGCGTCGCGAAAATCTCCGTCATCGGTGTCGGCATGCGCAGCC
>JBIIJL010000144.1:0-6132 GCA_044233795.1 Legionella sp.
ACACTGAACTCTGAACTCTGAACTCTGAACTCTCCTGCTTCATACGTCGAATACATATACGGCGTTTGCGATTCGAACTCGGCGGCGCAGGTATCGACCCGCTTGAACACGGGGCGGACATGGAGGGAGTGGCGCAGCGCGCGCACGTCTTTTTCGGTTTTTGCAACAAGCCGTGCAAGCTGTTTATCCGAAAAGCCGAGTGACTTCAGATGCGCGAGGGAATCCGCATCTTTTGGCAAACCGTTTTCTTTCACCCAGGTTTCCGCATCGATGACGCGCTGCAACTGTGCGACGAACCAAGGGTCAAACTTCGTGATGTCGCAAATGTCTTTCGCACTCATACCAAGGCGAAGTGCTTGGGCGGCGCGCAGCAAACGGTCGGGGCTGGCAACACCCAGCGCGCTGCGCAGCGCAATCAAATGGGTGCGGCGTTCGCGCGGTTTTTGGTCGCCAGGTGCTTCCGCCAGTGGCGCGCGCCGTTTGCGGCGCTCCGCATCCGGTGCGGTTGGCGGGTTGATGCCAGGAATCGCGATTTCATCGAGCCCCGTGAGCCCAGTTTCGAGCGAGCGCAGCGCTTTTTGCAAGGCTTCGGGGAAGTTGCGGCCCATGGCCATGGATTCGCCCACCGACTTCATGGCGGTGGTGAGGGTGGTATCGGCACCGGGGAATTTCTCGAACGTAAAGCGCGGGATTTTTACGACGATGTAATCGATGGTAGGCTCGAAGCTGGCGGGCATAAAAGAAGTGGCCGGTGACCGGTGGCCGGTGACCAGTGCAGCGGCATCTTCCTTACTGGCCACTGGCCACTGGCCACTGGCTACATCATTCGCCACCTCATCCAGCGTATACCCCACCGCGAGTTTGGCGGCGACTTTGGCGATGGGAAAGCCCGTGGCCTTCGAGGCGAGGGCGGAGCTGCGCGACACGCGCGGGTTCATCTCGATCACCACCATGCGGCCATTGGCGGGGTTGACGGCAAACTGCACGTTGGAGCCGCCCGTATCCACCCCAATTTCACGCAGCACGGCGATGCTGGCATTGCGCATGATTTGGTATTCTTTATCCGTGAGTGTAAGGGCAGGAGCGACGGTGATGGAGTCGCCCGTATGCACGCCCATCGGGTCGATATTCTCAATGGAACAGACGATGATGCAGTTATCCGCCTTGTCGCGCACCACTTCCATCTCGTATTCTTTCCAGCCGAGCACGGACTCGTCGATCATCACTTCGCCGACGGGCGAGGCATCGAGGCCGCTCGCCACAATGGCTTCAAACTCTTCTTTGTTGTAAGCAATGCCGCCGCCGGAGCCACCCATGGTGAAGCTGGGGCGGATGATGCTGGGCAAGCCAATAACTTTGAGCGCTTCGCGCGCTTCCTCGATGGATTTGACGACGACGTTCTTGGGCACTTCAAGCCCAATGCGCGCCATGGCATCGCCGAACAATTGGCGGTCTTCGGCTTTGTTGATGGCGTTCAAATCCGCACCAATCAGCTCGACATTATACTTCGCGAGCACGCCCGATTCAGCGAGTGCTTTCGCACAATTAAGCGCGGTTTGGCCGCCCATGGTCGGCAGCAGCGCATCGGGTTTTTCCTTCGCGATAATCTTCTCAACATATTCCGGCGTAATCGGCTCGATATAGGTCGCATCCGCAAATTCCGGATCAGTCATGATGGTGGCGGGATTGCTGTTGACCAGAATGACACGGTAGCCTTCGGCCTTTAGCGTTTTCACCGCCTGTGTGCCCGAATAATCAAACTCGCACGCCTGCCCGATGACGATGGGGCCCGCGCCGATGATGAGGATGGATTGGATGTTAGTACGTTTAGGCATACGGCTACTTCTGAAAACGGTTTTGAAGATCGGCGTAGGTTCGGCGCATTAACTGGTAATGTCCACCCAACCGGGAGTAGATATCGAGCGCTTGCGCTTCGCTATATACGTGGGCGCTGTAATTTCTGTCTTTCAACGCAGCGAGCCAGAGGCTCTCCTCACCGATCCAGCCAAGACGGTAGGCCGCATCAAATACAAGTTTGGGGAAGGGAGCATCTTCGCCTGCCATCGCCAGCAACATGCGCTTTAAGGTTTTCCAATATAGTTCGATGCAGAACTCGAAGCGTTGAATGGCAGCATCCAGCACATAGGTTTTTGCATCCACCGGTTCGGCTAGGATTTCGGCAAATCGGTCAAGCGCGCGGCATAAATCGGCGAATGAGTCTTGCCAGAGTTCGTCCTGCATCCCATCCTCCTTGCGTTGATAGAGCACCTGTTTATCACGGTCGAGGCGCGATTTGAAACGGTCATCCGGCAGTGTATCATAGCGCTTAAGGTCGATGCCCAAGAGCGTATCCGCTTTCTCCTGATCGACAATTGCTTGCATTGCTGCCCATTGTTCATCCGTCGCGGTGGGGCACACCACGGCAAGGTCGATATCCGAACGTGCCTGATGGTCACCCCGCGCGCGCGAGCCGTAGAGATAGATGGCCTCGACAAACGGCAGCGCGGTAAGCGCGCGGAAGAAGTCGTAGGAGGTGATGTCGGTGGGGTTAGGCATGAGGTGAGTTCTCTTTCACCAATTCTTTGGGAAGCGCAATTGACCAAAAGATATATCCAGATATGGCGCTGTATAATCCAAATATTAGGATCCCAATAAAAGAACTGTGTTTTGCTAGAAAATACACCGCCAAACTTGCGACTAATCCTAAGAGAGTCGCTAAAACAAAAGATGTTCTAGGGTGCTGATATGAAGAATGTCGAAGTACATAAAAATAGACAGGAACCGCACCGAATACGATAGGCATATAAAGCCGTAAAAGCGTTTGTGGATCCTCCAATAAGGCCACTATAAACAGAGGAAAAATCGTTATTAAAAGTAATAAAGGAACCAACGGCGCTATAATGAAGGCCATAATAAAGCGCTTCATGCCGCCCTCCGTGTATCACCCGTCATCATCGCGACAAACCGCGCAAACAAATACTGCGAATCATGCGGGCCAGGGGAGGCTTCGGGGTGGCCTTGCACGCTGAAGATGGGTTTGCCTTTGACGGCGATGCCTTGAATGGTGCCATCGAACAGGGAGCGGTGGGTGACTTCGACGTTCTCGGGCAAGTTGGCGTCACTAATCGCGAAGCCGTGGTTCTGGCTGGTGATTTCGACCTTGCCGGTTTGCAAATCCTTCACGGGGTGGTTGGCGCCGCGGTGGCCTTGTTTCATTTTTTCGGTACGGCAGCCAAGGGCGATGCCGAGCATCTGGTGGCCAAGGCAAATGCCGAAAAGCGGAACATCCGCTTCGATGATTTTTTTGATGACGGGCACCGCGTAGCTCCCCGTCGCGGCGGGGTCACCGGGGCCGTTGCTGAGGAATACCCCGTCGGGGTTGAGGGCAAGGATTTCCTCTGCCGTGGTGGTGGCAGGCACGACGGTGAGGCGCACACCAGCAGATGCGAGCGAGCGCAGGATGTTGCGCTTCACGCCGTAATCGATAGCGACGACGTGGGGGAGGGAGTGGCCAGTGGCCAGTGGTCGGTGGTCAGTATAGCCGGAATCTAGTTCCCAGCGTTGCTCGTGCCATTCGTAATGTTCTTTGGTGGTCACATGCGCTGCTAGCTCCAGACCGTTCATATCCGGCGCTTGTTCCAGCGCTGCGCGCGCTTTTTTCAGCAAATCTTCACGAACCACTGAACTCTGGCCACTGGTCACTACGATGGCGCAGTTTTGTGCACCCTTTAAACGGATATGGCGCGTCAGGGCGCGGGTGTCGATGCCGCTGATACCGCGCAGGCCGTGTTTTTTCATCCACGCGTTGAGGTGAGCGGTGGCGCGAAAGTTCGATGGTTCGGTAATCGCCTCACGTAAAATAAGGCCGCTGGCGGCGGGTATGAGGCTCTCGATATCTTCCTCGTTCGTGCCGATATTGCCGATATGCGGGAAGGTGAAAGTGATGACTTGACCCGCATAGGATGGGTCGGTGAGGATTTCCTGATAGCCCGTCATCGCGGTGTTGAAGCAGATTTCGCCAGCGGTGGTGCCCGCCTCGCCAATGCCGTACCCGAAAAACACTGTCCCATCCGCAAGCATAAGCGCGGCGTTGGGTGCAGGTTTCAGTGGCGCTGTCATCAAGTTCTCTCCGGGCAAACGGGGGAATTCTAAGCGGGTGCGGCGCGACAGTCAAGAGGCGATGTGAGGTTTTTCAGTGACAAGGTTTTTTTGGCTGTCATCCCGTCGAACGACGGGGTGACACAGGTTACGATGACAGGGTCTGATAATTCTCGCCAATCACCTTCGCCATCGCATTAAACAGCGGTGTGCGGGCGGAGGTTTTGCGCCAGATGAGGCCGATGGCGCGCGAGGGGGTTGGCTCGGCGAAGGGGATGTAGCGCATGCTCGCATCCTGCGCGCGCGTGGCGAGCTCGGGGATGAGCGTCACCGCATCGGAACTGGCGACCATGTGGCGCAATGTTTCTAAACTCGTGGCGCGGAAATTGTTGGATTCACCGACACCGACGCGGTGGCAGACGGCAAGCGCCTGATCGCGCAGGCAGTGGCCGTCCTCCAGCAGCAGGACGCTTTCGAGGGCGAGGTCGCCAATACGCACAGTTTTGCGCGCCGCGAGGTGGTGCGTGGCCGCGACAGCGAGCATAAACGGCTCGTCAAAGAGATGCGCGGTGGCGAGGCTGTCATTCGCCATCGGCAGGGCGAGCAGGGCGCAATCGATCATGCCGCTTTCGAGTTGCTGTAACAGGGTCGGCGTTTTTTCCTCGGTGAGTAGCAGGGTGAGATTGGGAAAATGCTGGTGCAGCAGGGGCATAAGGCTAGGCAATAGATAGGGCGCAAGGGTGGGGAACAGGCCAAGGCGCAGATTGCCCACCAAGGGGTCATGCGCGGCGGCGGCGGCGAGTTTGATTTGCGCCACCTCGGCCATGATGCGCTTGGCGCGGATGACAATATCGGCGCCCACGGTGGTGAGTTGCACCTGTTTGTTGGTGCGCTCGAAGAGCTGTACGCCGAGTGTGTCCTCGAGTTTTTTGAGCTGCATGGAGAGGGTGGGCTGGCTGACATGGCACGCCTTCGCCGCTTTGCCAAAATGCAAGGTTTCCGAAACAGTGACGAGGTAATGCAGGTCGCGTAGATTCATAGGTAAGGTGCTGGGTACTGGGGACTAGGGGCTGGAAAGTAAGAACAAAGGCTCTTTAACCAGCCTCTAGCCCCCAGTCCCTTATCAATAGTTATAATCTATCATAAACATAAAAACAATAGATTATACTGATAGATTGGCTTGCGGTAAATATGTTCTTGCAACGCAACAAAGCAAGTAGGAGGCAAACCATGTCCGCACTCGATGAAGTATTGATGCAATGCTACCACATCCTCGAACAGGAGCCTGTGGCTGCATCGGAAGATACCGAATATTGCGCCTGTGCCAACCAGATTCGCCAGTTGCAAGCAACCAACCCCAACCAACCCAACTAAGGAGACGACCCATGTTAAGCGTAGGCCAAAAACTACCCGAATTTCACCTCAAAGCAACCGTGAGCAACGATATTGCAAACGCATTCACGGAAGTGAACAACGCCACCTATAAAGGCAAATGGCTGGTGCTGTTCTTCTGGCCGAAGGACTTCACCTTTGTTTGCCCCACGGAGATTGCCGAGTTCGGAAAACTGACCAAAGACTTCAAAGAGCGCGATGCCCAAGTCCTCGGTGCAAGCACGGATTCCGAATTCGTCCATCTTGCATGGCGTCAGCATAAGGAAGAGCTGAACAAGCTTCCCTTCCCGATGCTGGCCGATGTGAAGCGTGAGCTAACCACGGCGCTGGGCATTCTTGACCCCGTCGAAGGTGTAGCGCAGCGCGTGACCTACATCATCGACCCAGAAGGCATCATTCGCTTTGCGATGGTGACCGACCTCAATGTCGGCCGCAACGTGAAGGAAGTGCTGCGCGTGCTGGATGCATTGCAGACGGATGAGCTGTGCCCATGCAACTGGCAGAAAGGCGATGCGCCGCTGAAGGCTGCGTAAGGCAAGCGGTGGATGGTAGAATGTGGATGGTGAACCGTACCATCCCCTCTACCATCCACTATTCACCATTCACCACTCACGGAGACACCCATGTCACTCGAATCCCTCA
>JBIIJL010000031.1:0-22777 GCA_044233795.1 Legionella sp.
CAAAGCGGCGTGTATAGCCTGCCAAAAACTCTTGTGTGTTCATGTTCTCGTCCCCTTGTTCTTCTTTTTTCAGAACGGTCTCGATCTTCGCGAACGCCATTCACGAGAATTACTTCTCTCTAATTTCAGTATAGGCGAAAAACAGTGGATTAGGACAATTCTATTAGGAAAATTATTTAGGCAAAGTTTGAGAAGAATCAATTGGTTGCAAATTGAGCAGCATGGACTCAAGAACCATTCAGCATAAAAATATTGCTTAGGGTAGCGTGCATGGAGCTGTCTTGGCTTGGTAAAAATTTTGCATGGCCGTTGTGCAATTGAGGTGATTAGTTGGATCAGTTTGCGCTAGTCCGTCAATCAATAGAGCTTGTGTCACAAGAGTTTGCTGGGTGTCAGTGCAGTGTGGGTTAATCAACCAAGTTGGTATATCAGCACTGGTGAAGTGGTTTGCATACAATAGATTGGTGAGTTCGCAAATCACATAAGCGTGTTGGAAAGTACATAAATGGGTATAGTCAGAATAGCCGTTATATTTTTTTACCGCCAGTGCCATGCCTTGATTATAAAAATTGCCAAGGTTCTGGTAGATAATACTCTCTAAGAGATTACCCCTTGGTCCCGCATTGCTCGAAGAGATACAATCCGAATTGGTGTAGGTCTTGTTTTTATTAAATACATAACAAAAATTAAACCCGTATCCGATAGATACGGGTTGAGGAGAAAATTCTGTACCCCTGGCATCCAAAAATTCCAATCCTGCGCCGCCACCGCCGCCGCCAGTGATGGTGATAGTGTATCCCGTGTCGTAGAGCATAGGGATAAGTGTCTGATAAAGATAGGTTAAATTATTTACATATTCAGTCAGAATGTCGCTTACTCCCATCAAGGGAGATGTAGCGGGCGGGTAATATGAGTATGCCACTGGCGGCGGGAGTGCGAATGTGACAGGCGTTCCTTCGAACGTACTGAGTCCACTGCCAATACCCGCCCCCAATCCAAGACCATTGAGATTCACACCGTTACGTGCATAGCAGTTGGCAAATTGGCTACCACCGCCGCCGCCAGATCCTATATTGAGCAGGGCTATGGGTGGGGTATTAATGGACTCTGGTGTCGTATTACCGCCACCGCCGCCGCCACCTCCTGTAAATAGCGTATAATGCGTTGTACTTCCGGGCATGAACGCTTCAATCTGGTATCCAGCGCCACTCCCACCACCACCGCTTATCCCCCAGTAATTATTACCCACTGGTGGCCATGTATCAATCAAATCGATATTCTTTTGATACGGCAAGTAATACATGCTTAGGCAGGGGGCTTGTGAATTTACTCCGCAAGAATCATAAGATCTAGTATCTTGTTGCAGATAATAGGTGTTTAAAAAATTTACATATCCTGTGTAGCCTAAGTCTTTCACTGATGTATCCATATTCATTGTGCCAAATTGCGACAATAGTTGGGATAAGTTATCTAATACCAATGTGTTATCTGTAATTGGATAGGAGGTACCGAGAAGTTTTGTAAGATAGGGTGGGAATAATTTGCTTAAAGAGGCTTGACCAGTCTCAGCACTATTGCTCGAGGCATAACCTATCAGCGTGCATAATTGAGTTCCACCACCGGTGATGCGTGAGTCTAAATTGACGCCATTTTGTTTTGCATCAATACAATTGATGGTTGTTTCATTGGCGTTTGGTGTATGTTGATAATAATTAAAATGTTGCTCTGCACTAGCAAGGGTTGTATTCAGTGTGCGCGCTATGAGTTGATAGAAGTTGAGTGCATATTGATAGGAACCACTACAATTTAGGGCAGCATAGGGGCGAGATTGGATATTATTGCAGTTGGTGGAAACAATGGTGTTAGAAGCCACGGTGATATCAAAACCAATGGGATCGGTAGAGCACCAGAGGTTATTATGCCCACATATTTTTATCTTTCCAGTAAAGTGCCCGGGTGTATCCGGATTAAATCTGATAGCCAACTGGCAAGTATCTCCTGAGTTGAGCAAATTGCCACAAGTAGAGTTCGTTACATCAGCAGTGTAATGTTCTGGTAGGAAAGAAATGATTGGCATAGGAGAGCCACTTTGATTGGTAATTGACATAAAGCGGCTGGTGGGAGGACTATATAAGCCCATAGTGGTTGGAAAGCTTGTTTCTCCTAGTAGCAATTGAATTTTGAAGATTGGATCAGATTGAGCACACAAAGGATAGAGTGAGAATATAATAGAAAAGAATAATCGTATCATCGGCGACATACTATAATGCATGATAGAAACGCACTCCTAAGCTTAAGGTTTGGTACTGTAATGCACCTGTGGACAAATGTTCCAGAGTGTTTTGCGAGGGGCTAAGCCCAAGCTGTCCTTGACCGGCATCTACAAAACGATAAGCACATTCAAAGACCACACCTGCAAATGTATAATCTAAAACAGCACCTAACTCATAAGCCCAATGTGTGCGTTGGCCATTATGAAAATGTTCTTCTGAGCTTGCTGAGTAATTATTCAGAGGCGTTTCGATAAACTGACCTGTTTTGTTTGACGCGGCGCCAATGCCTGCTATTAATCCTGGCTGCAGGCGATGTTTTTTCCAAGTCACGATATGGTCAATGAGGAGTAGCGTGCTATGTACATCATAGTGGTAGGCAAGATTTTGAAATTGAGGTGAGTTTAATTGTTGTACTTCACCTGAAAGAGACATGCCTATCATAGGTAAAAAGCGTAGGCTTGTATTCATTTGTAGGGCTGCTTGACTCATCGTTCTAAGACCAACACCTAGGATCATGGTGCCGTTATTTTTCCATTGCTTATTTCCTAGATAAGTATTTCCTAAATTATCAAAGAGATTTATTGCCTGAGAGTGGCCAGTATAAGCCCACCAGGCCCCTGCATCTAAGCTAAAAAAGGGTTGTATCTTTGCAGCACTAGATGTTGACATCAAGCAAATGATGATTATTTTTAAGAAAGATGAGATGTTCATCAGGTATTCTATATTGTTTTTTTAAAGGAAAGAAAGTTGTGATTAGCGGCTCTTTATTTTTTCTGGTGATAACATCATTGATCTTGATATAGATCTCCTGGATGTTTCGGATAAGCCGAGGCACGTAGGCCGGTGGGAGCAATTGCTCACCCCCCTCATTGTTCGGAAATTTCTGCAGTTCCAGCTTGGGCCTCTTTGTTGGGGGTTTGGGCTTGAAAAAACCCGGTTCTGGAGTGAGAATGGGCAACAAGAACGACTTAGGAGTGTCATGATGTCAGAAGTAACTATTTATCGAAAAGACTATCAACCGTGTCCTTTCATGTTAAAAACGGTTGATTTGGATTTTGAACTTTTCGACGACCATACCATGGTTACCAGTCGGATGGTTTTAAAACGCGTACATAATGGGGTCCTACAGTTAAATGGTGATGAACTTGAACTTATCAGTATTCATTTGGATGATGAGAAATTGTCAGCCAAAGCGTATGAGTTGGTTGATGGTGACTTAGTCATTGAGCACTGTCCTGATGAATTTACTCTTACCATAATGACACGTATACGTCCGCAAGATAACACTATCCTATCAGGCCTTTATCGTTCCAACGAACTTTTCTGTACTCAGTGTGAGTCCCACGGATTTAGGCGCATGACTTTCTTTCTTGATAGGCCGGATGTTTTGGCTATCTATACAACACGTATCTGTGCAGATAAAGAGCGTTTCCCCGTGCTATTGTCAAATGGTAATCTTATCGATCAAGGCGATGCTTCCAATAATCGCCACTGGGTGGTTTGGCACGATCCGTTCAAAAAACCTTGCTATCTATTTGCTTTGGTGGCTGGTAATTTGGTGTGCATTGAAGATAAATTTATTACATGTTCTAAAAGGTCAGTTGATTTGCGTATTTATGTTGAATCACAAAATCAAGAAAAATGTGCTCATGCAATGACGTCATTAAAAAATGCGATGGCTTGGGATGAAAAAGAATATGGCCGTGAGTACGATCTTGATATCTTTATGATTGTAGCGGTGAATGATTTCAATTTTGGAGCGATGGAGAATAAAGGGCTTAATATCTTTAACTCAAAGTATATTCTGGCACGACCACAAACTGCGACAGATGAAGATTATCGAGCAATCGAAGGGGTTGTTGGACATGAATATTTTCATAATTGGACTGGTAATCGTGTGACTTGTCGCGATTGGTTTCAACTGAGCTTGAAAGAGGGTTTGACGGTTTTTCGTGACCAAGAATTCTCTCGTGATATGGGTTCGCGCGAAGTTGATCGTATTGGCGATGTGAAATTGTTAAAAAGCGCTCAGTTTCCTGAGGATGCTGGTAGCATGGCGCATCCTGTTAGGCCTGAGTCTTATCAAGAAATCAGTAATTTCTACACCGCAACGATTTATAACAAGGGTGCTGAAGTGATCCGAATGCAGGAAACACTGTTGGGTCATGATGGTTTTAGGCGAGGGATGGATTTATATTTTGAACGTCATGATGGTCAAGCAGTAACCATTGATGATTTTGTTGCTGCAATGGAAGATGCTAACCAAAAAGATTTAACGCTGTTTAAGCGCTGGTATAGTCAAGCAGGGACCCCCGTTGTCGTTGCAAAAAGCCATTACCAAGATGGTTGTTTAACGCTGACAATATCTCAATCGTGCAGACCAACGCCTGAGTGTCAAAAAAAATTGCCCTTTCACATTCCTATTCGTATTGCGTTATTTGATAGCGAAGGACATGAAATGCCCATCGAAAATAGGGTGTTGGAACTTCGTGAAGAGACAGAGATCTTTAAGTTTAATAATTTGTCTGAAAAGCCCATTATTTCATTGCTCAGAGATTTTTCAGCCCCAGTGGTTTTAAAGCTTGAGATGAGTGAAGAAGAAGGGCTCTCTTTGTTGCGTTTTGAAAGTAACGGTTATGCAAAATGGGATGCGGCCTCTCGTCTTGTCCATTCAACGTTAAGTGCTTGGTATCATCATACGACAAAAGAAAGCTTCCTTATCTCACCAAAGCTTACGGAAGCGCTAGGTCATGTTTTGGAGGATGAGTCACTGGATTATGATCTTCGGGCAGAGCTATTAATACCGCCTGGTTTTGAAGAAGTTATTCAGGATTTATCAGATGTTGATGTTGATAAGATAGAAAGATGCCGTGATGCTTATAAGGTAGAACTTGGGCGAGCCTTGCTGCCCAAATTGTTGGCAACATATGCTGCACTTTGGGAAATAGAAGACCACGCGATTCATGGTAAGGCATATGGTCGGCGTAAGTTGCGGAATGTGTGTTTAGCTCTCTTAATGAAGGGCTTTGAAGATCGTGAGGATATTCTCAAACTTACGCAAGAGCAGTTTTTCAAAGCTGGCACCATGACTGATCAATTGGCAAGTTTTGCGCTTTTGGTGAATAGTCCAAATGCACTTGTTCGCGAGGAAGCTACTAATCTATTTTATAGCCAATGGAAAGATGACGAGCTGGTGTTAGACAAATGGTTTGCTCTTCAAGCTGGTTGTGTTTTAAACGGAACGCTCGAACGTGTTAAAGCGTTATTGGAACATCCGCAGTTTAATATCAAAAATCCAAATCGAGTCCGATCTTTGGTGGGAGCTTTTGCGCTTAATAATCCCCGGCATTTTCATGCAGTGGATGGGAGTGGTTATGCTTTCTTAACGGATATATTAATAGAAGTTGACAAAATTAATCCCTTGACAGCATCAAGGCTTGCCACCCCATTTACTCGTCTAAAACGCTATAATCAGGTAAGACGGGTGCTTATTAGACAGCAATTAGAACGGTTAGCCTCTGAGGACTTATCAAAAGACATGCGTGAGTTGGTAAGTAAGAGTTTAAAAGACTAAGCGCATGTCAGTTCGATTCGCGGTATTGGGCAATCCAATTGCCCATAGTTTATCTCCATTCATTCATACGTCGTTTGCGAAACAAATGGGTATTGATTTGCGGTATGACAAAATTCATGTTGAGTTAGCTCAGTTTGAACAAACAGTGATTGATTTTTTTGATCAAGGAGGGGTTGGATTAAATGTTACTCTTCCTTTTAAAGAGCGCGCTTTTCTGATGAGTGATGAGCAAAGCCCACGAAGTGCCGCGGCCCGGGCTGCTAATACGTTATGGATGAAGCAAGGTCGCTTATGCGCAGATAATACAGATGGTGAGGCTTTAGTATGCGATCTTAAGCGCTACACTGTATTGGATGGTGAGAGTATTTTATTACTAGGTGCCGGAGGAGCTGCACGAGGGGTTGTGGGGCCCTTACTTGATAGTAATCCATGTATACTGACTGTCGCGAATCGAACCATATCTAGGGCTCAGAGCTTGCAACATGATTTTCCTCAGGTGGCTTGCTTGGGTTTTGAAGATATTGCTCAAGATGCATTACTTCATGATTACAATATTGTAATCAATGCAACTGCTGTGCGTTTAGATGAGAGTTTTCCTATACTGCCAGAGGTATTGTTTAGCACAAAACCATTTTGTTATGATCTTTCCTATGGAGAGCTTCAACGCACGTATTTTGTAAAGCTTGCAGAGCAGCATGATTGTGCGAGTTCTGATGGCTTAGGTATGCTTGTGGAGCAAGCAGCACTAGCATTTTATATATGGCATGGGATAAAACCTGTTACCTTACCCGTCTTAGAGATGCTTAGGCAAAAAAAGCGTTGATTTGAGGGGATACGCGAAGCGTATCTTCATAGCCTACAGATAATAACTCGCGGGTGAATTCTTTTTCAAAGAGTAGGAAGCTTAATAAATTACCAGCGTTGCTTTGGGCGCCTAGCACGTTGAGTAATATTCTGAGCAAGGTTGGCATTGTTAGATAATGTGCTTGAGCCATTTCTGCGATGCTAACGCTTGGTAAAAGATGAAGCGTTTCAATGGGTCGCCAGGGTGAATAGCGTTTTTTCCATAACGACAGCAGGCGAGTTATTTCATTCATCCGACTAACCATTTCGATATCTCTATCAAGGTTATCAAGAAATAGTCCATTGAGCATGCTTCCTAAAATGTTTGCAAAGCCGATATCCCCAAATTCGGTCTGAGTTCTTGTCGGAAAACCGGCAGATTGCCTGGTATCTAAGATTAGAATTTTTTCAACATTAAAACGTACCGCACCTCTTAAAGGCGCAACCAGCCCGAGACCGCCATCACCGTAATGCAAGCTATCGATTGTTATTGTTGGAAAGAACAGGGGCAATGCGCTTGAAGCAAGGAGATGCTCTTGCTGAAGTACCGTACGTATGCTTTGATGTCTTGGATATTTCCAATCATCAAAATATGGCTGGTCATGTTGATAGAACGATATCGTTTGCTGGGTTTCATAGCAGTTGGTGATCACCTCCATAGTTTCTAGTAGATGTGCTTCAATATTCGCTTGGATTTTTGCAAAATCAATATTATCGCTGATAAATTTATGCAATGGGGTGGTATCAAGAAGATGACCTGACTGGCTATGCTTGATTATTAAATGACTTAAATTTCTAAATACAGATTTACTCAGTTGGTAATTGCTGGTCTTAAAAATATCTTTGCATTGAATATTGCTCCATAAATCTTCAAGCTTATTAATGCCTGTTTGGAAATCATCTGCGTGTTGAGCAATGATAGCCGCGTTGATTGAACCAATACTCACCCCAGTTACCATGCTGAAAGGCAGTTTTTTAACATTTAATATCTCACAGATGGCTTTCAGAACCCCGGCTTGGTAGGCGCCTCGAGCGCCTCCACCTGCAAGATATAGCGCAATCTTAGGCATGATGAATAGTTACGTCATTTTAAAGTATCATACTCGAAAATATAGTTCACGGGAGGTCATCATGGCAAGGTTATTGCAGGCTTTATTTAACGAGCAGCCCCGGGCATTTTATATGATTTTTATGTTGGAAATCTGGGAGCGCTTTGGCTATTACACAGTTCAAGGGATTTTAACGTTATACTTTATCCGTCATTTAGGGTTTAGTGAAAGCAATGCCTATCTTACCTATGGGGCTTTTTCAGCGTTGGTGTATGGGATGGTTGCTATTGGTGGTTATCTGGGTGATAAGGTGCTTGGGACCAAAAGAACCATTGTTTTAGGTCTTATTGTGCTTGCTGCAGGATACTTATTCTTATCACTGGTTGATAGTGAACATGTGTTTTTAGCACTTGGCTTAATTTGTGTGGGTAATGGCTTGTTTAAGGCTAATCCATCAAGTTTATTGTCTAAATGTTATGTCAAAGATGATTCTAGGTTACATGGAGCATTCACCCTTTACTATATGGCCATTAATATTGGTTCTATTTTTGCGTTATTTATTGGTCCTACAGTCTCAAGTGTGTTTGGTTATCCTTATGCATATATGATTAGTTTTGTTGGAATTTTGTTAGGACTGGCCAATTATTTGTTTCAACAGCAACATATATCGACCATCACCTCTTCAACTGATCTGCGACATATACCGTTGTGGCTATGGACTGCTGTGATCATTGGAGTCATTTTTGCGATGTATATTGCTTCGTATTTATTACAACATGTATTTCTTGAAAAAAAACTCGTTTATTTCATGATAGTCTGCGTAGTAATTGTGTATTTCCATTTTCTTAGTCGAGAAGATGTGCGCTTTAGAAAACGGATGCTGCTCGCTTTCATTCTTATGTTGGAGGCAGTGATGTTTTTTTCTTTATATCAGCAAATGCCAACATCTATTAATCTTTTTGCAGTCAATAATGTACGCCCAAGTCTATTCGGGATTCCTATCAATCCACAAAGTTTCCAAGCCTTGAATCCAATATGGATTGTAATGATGAGCCCTCTGCTTGCATTTGGTTATGCAAAAATTAATGAACGAGGAGTAGCGCTGCCTGTCCCCTTCAAATTTGCACTCGGTATGGGCTCTTGTGCACTGAGTTTTTTACTCTTATATGCATCAAGCTTTGTTCACGATGATAATGGGATGGTGTCTTCGCTTTGGTTGGTTGCTAGCTATTTATTTCAAAGTATTGGTGAGTTGCTTGTGTCGGCTCTTGGGGTAGCGATGGTTGCTGAGCTTGTACCGCCGCAAATATCAGGTTTTGTAATGGGAATGTGGTTTTTAACGTCATCCACAGCTGGATTTATTGGTGCACGTCTTGCTTCCTATACGGCTTTACCCGTTAATCTCGAGCCTGGGTTTGCTTCACTGACCATCTATACCCATGTCTTTCTCTTAATTGGTCTAGCAAGTTTGACAGCTGCGTTAATCCTCTGGTTGCTTGCGCCAAAATTAACTCGCCTGATGGATATGCCAATGGCTTAAATTCCAAGAGTTTCTTTTACAAAGGGAATGGTGATTTTTCGTTGGGCAATCAGAGATGCTTCATCTAACCGGTCGAGTAGTGATTCCAGATCATGCATATTTCTCGCGCAGCGATTGAGTAAAAATTGTCCGACGCTTGGTGTTAACTCAAAACCGCGCTTTTTAGCGCGAAGCTTTAGCGTATTGAGTTTGTCAAAATCATTAAGTTCGTTGAGTTGGAGAATGAGTCCTGAGCTTAACCGAGAGCGTAGGTCAGGTAAGATAATTGGAGAGTGAGCTGGGGGCATAACGCCTGTAATCATCAGCAATGTTTTTTCATTGTCTCGAATGCGGTTGAAAAGATGAAATAATGCTTCTTCCCACAAAGTCACACCTGCAATCGCATCAATATCATCAATACTAATTAAGGCTTGCTCTTCAATGCCATCAAGCATTTCAGGTCCCCACTCTTTGAGGGCAAGTAGTGGCAAATATATTGCTGAGTGGTTGTGTCCTAAAGCTTGACATGCTGCTTGAAGTAGATGGGACTTTCCACAGCCTAAAGGTCCCCAGAGATAAATAAAACGCTCGCCATGGGCATGAATGGTCATTTCAAGTTGTTGCTTGACGAATGTGTTGCCTTCAAAGCAAAAATCCGCGAACGTTGCTTCGTCATTTAGTTGCAGAGCAAGGGCAAGTTGACGGTTCATTTGGCAAGGTGGGTTTTCATGCACGCTCGCTTTCCCCAGGTCCACACATAATCAATAAAGGTGTACGTGGTTGTGATCGTGGTGAGGATAATAAACGTTTCTAAAAGAGCGGGGGAAAATTTGAAAAAAGCAAGTTCAAATAAACACAAGGTTAGCAACGCTATTTGGAAGATAGTATTGATTTTGCTTAAGGCTGTTGGTTTGAAGTCAAGCTTCCTTTGTACAAACCAAAACCAAGCAACAACGCCGAATGAAATGGTAAGATCTCGTAAAAAGACAAGCAGAACCAGCCACCACGGTAGTTTGCCAATCAAAGCCAAAGAGATAAAACTCGACGCAATAAGAAGCTTGTCAGCTAGGGGGTCTGTAAAAGATCCAAAGAGGCTTTGCCATTTAAATTGGCGAGCAAGCCAGCCATCAAAGCCGTCCGTACAACCTGCAAAGATGAAGATAAAAAAAGCATCAACGTAATTCTCGTTGTAAAGAAATAGAAGAAATGGTGCAATAAGCACCAGGCGAATGATCGTTAGAACGTTCGGTATATTTCTTAGCATTACAAGACCAAGTGGTAGTTAATCATCCTCTCCCTTACACGAACTGGCAGAGGGGTATATTTTGTGCCAGTGGTAGCAAGTGTATACAATCCTAACGTTGCTGTCACGCTGTAGACTTAATAGGCGTTAAATCGTTTGAGCCAACTCGGAGGGGGCGGCGGCATCATCGCTATCAATCTCATTTGGTTCGCGATAAGGACTGCCGCTGAAACTAACAGGTGTACTCACAAGCGTTGACCTTCTGCCAAACAAGCTATGTATAGTGGTAAAGGTTGAATTGCTAGCAGGTCTCTGAGGCTCTTCTTGAGTGGCGGTGCTTGCTGTTGGCATGTGTAGAGTTTCCTTGCGTATATTGCGAATCGATTCAGCTGATTGCTCAAGCTTTTTTGAAAGATCTTGGATCAGCTGATCGAGCTCCCGCTCCTTTTTAGCTATCAGCGCTTCTCGTCTTGCAATTTCTGATTCACGTTCGGCAAGTTGAATTTCACTTCTAGTAACTTTATCTGCAAAGTGTTTTTGTTCATTTAGAAGATCCTCTCGCATCTGTTGGATTTTTGCATAATTATCAGTGCCTTCAAGACTCAATAACGGTTCTTGAATGTTAGGGAGGTGATCTAACTCGCGCTGTAAGCTTTTGGCGTTTAATTCTTCAATGTGAGACAGCATTGATTTTTCTGCAAGCCCTGTTAGCGTAATAAATATTACGCAGAAAGCACTCACAGCAAGATTTGGCGGGAAGAAATCCCAGATAGCCACAGCAGCCGTTGTTAAAATAGCGGCACTAAGTTCTATCCAGAAGGAATGCTGATGGCGCTGATTATAGTTTAGGGCTCTTATATATTCAGCTTGAGTTTGCCAAGCGACACTAAATGGCGGCTTTTCAAGTTTCGCTAATGTTTCGGAACTTTTATACCAGATAAAGATGCTTCTAAATACGCCCACACTTGCGCTAAGGACAAAAAGTGTTGCCGGGAGACCTGTCATGATACCCGCTGCAAAATATGAGAGTGAATAAGCCAACATAGTGAGGCTTGAGCTTAAGCTTTTGAATAAGAGAGTATTTAATTTTTCATCACTGGTAATGCTGCCTTTTGTGATGGCAGAATGCCAATATTTTATAAGCACCAGCCCGTTATAGAGAAGGCCTAATAGGGATATGTTATGAAGTATGCTAAAGGTCTTGGCGAGCCAGTCAACTACAACAGGGAAGGTTTTCGTAAGCCATTGACCTAGGGCCTGCATGGCTGCCTTTTCGAAATATGCAAAGGCACCGAGAATCGCGCTTATCAGAGCGCTGATGCCAAAAATTAATGGCCAATTGTATTTTGGTGTGGTTCTATCTATGAGTCTTAGCAAGTAGGCGACCTGAAGCTCTCCATCATGGGAAATGTGTCTTAGTAATTCATGAAGCGTTCTGGACTTCGCTAAAAGCTTCTCATAACGCCCTGGATTATTTTGAGGATCAATAATTTTTTGTATATTCAGGTGCCCGAGAATGGCATCGACCAGTGGATCGCTAGCCTTTGGGTCAATTGGGATCGCTTCATATAGCATTTCACAGCGACAATCCAAATTGTCTGCTAGTTCCGCTAGGCGATCGCGTGTTACCTTAATAGATTTTCCTACGAGGAAATCTTTTACTATTCTCTTGAGTTCAAGGATATCGTTCGCGGTTGGATTTGCCATAACTTCAGTGACCTACGCTATTTATTGCGCTATACTTTAACATTATTTTTATAAAAAATACATTCATATTTTTATATTCCGAACATCTAACTAAATATAGAAGGTTGTTAATTTAATTAACGATGATTCAATAGGGATCATTTGTTGGTTGGTCGCGCACTCTAAGTTCTAGCCAAAGAGCATTTAAAATAGCAAAAGTGCACGCAAGACCTGTTCCCAAAATCCAAGAAAAATACCACATTTTAATCTCCTGGCCTTAATAGGCTGTGTTGTTTTGAGTGTAAATTGTATCTTCAGTTACCTTTCCACGCATTACTCGATATACCCAGGCAGTGTATCCAAGCACGATGGGTAGGAATATGATTGTTGCGCATAACATAATGAATAGGGTAAGTTGGCTTGATGAGCTGTCCCATATCATTAAGCTATGATCGGGGTTTGTCGATGAAGGTAATATAAAAGGAAACATACTAACTCCGACAGTTGCAATCATGCCAAAAAGACTAAGAGCACTCAACAAGAAAGCAGTTTTAGCATATTTTGCAAGTAAAAAGGCCATTAATGCTCCCCCAATACCGATGGCCGGCGCAAGCTTTGTCAAGGGATAGGCTTGATAGTTGGTTAACCATGCACCACTTTTTAGCATAACACTTTTATATAACGGATTCGATGGGCCATCATGTAACAGGGTTTTAGTGAGTACAAAGCCATCGATTCCGTAGTATACCCAAACGCCTCCTGCTAGGAATAATGTTAGAGTAATGAGGGCTGTAATCCTACCTGCTGTAGTTGCGCGTTGCTGAATGCTGCTATGTGTTTTAACTGCAAGAAAGAAGGCGCCATGCATAGCGAGCATTGCTACTGATAGCATGCCTGTTAGCAAGGCAAACGGATTGAGCAGAGCAAAAAATGAACCTGTATAAAATACGCGTAGGCTTTCATCAAAGTGGAAGGGGACCCCCTGCAGCACATTGCCTACAGCAACTCCGAAGATCAATGCAGGAACAAAGCCACCAATAAATAAAGCCCAGTCCCAGGAAGCCTGCCAAATAGGATTGTCTATTTTAGATCGATATTTAAAACCAACGGGCCTTAAAATTAGGGCAAGTAATACCACTAACATGGCAAGATAAAATCCTGAAAATGCTAATGCATAAAGTGCAGGCCATGCTGCAAAAATTGCTCCACCACCTAATATGAACCATACTTGGTTGCCTTCCCATGTAGGTCCGATGGTATTGATAAGAATCCGTCGTTCTATGTTGGTTTTGGCAAGCCAGGGTAGCCACATGGCAACACCGAGATCAAAGCCATCCATGATGGCAAAGCCTATCAAAAGAACACCGAGCAATACCCACCAAATGATACGAAGCGTTTCGTAGTCTAAGGGCATGTTTATTTCTCCTCATGCAATAACTTGTCTGGACCTAATCGGATATATTTGATCATCAAATATATTTCAACCACAGCGAGTGTGCTATAAAAAAGCACAAAACCCCCAAGTGATGTCAGCACTTGTGAAGCGCTTATGGATGACGTACCCATAAAGGTAGGCAATATCCCTTGTACAACCCAGGGCTGCCGGCCATATTCAGCAACGACCCATCCAAGTTCTGAGGCAATCCACGGAAGAGGCAGGGACCAAAAAGCAAGGTGTAAATACCAACGAGAAGTGTGTAATTTACGCTTAACAGAAAGATAAAATCCGAGTGTAAATAATAAAATGAAGAATAAACCGCATGCCACCATGATACGGAATGAGAAGAATAAGGGGGCAATTTTTGGTTTTAGATCAAGTGCTGCTTGGTTGATTTGTGCTTCAGACGCATCCGTAACATTCTCGGTGTATTTCTTAAGCAATAAACCATAACCAAGATATGCGCCGTGTTTTTTTAAGTCGGCTTTGGCGTGTTCATCATTTTTGTTTTCTTGGAGTCGTGTAAGGGCATCATAGGCCATCATGCCTTCTAGGATATTCTCTTTACCTTGGTCAACCAACTCACTTATGCCCTCCAGAGGCTCGCTAAAGCTTCGAGTTGCAATTAACCCCAGGGCAAAAGGAATTGAAATTTCCTTGTTGGTGGTCATGGTTTTCTCATCGGGAATGCCAAATAAGGTTAAACTTGCCGGTGGTTTTTCGGTGTGCCACATTGCCTCTATAGCTGCCAACTTCATTTTTTGGTTACTGTTAGCCAAGTATCCACTTTCATCACCAAGTACTACAACGGATAATGCTGAAGCTAAGCCGAAAGAAACGGCAACCGTCATGGAGCGTTTAGCAAAATCAATGTTTCGTTGTCGAAGAAGAAAATATGCGCTAATGGCTAATACGAAGATAGATCCAGTGACATAGCCTGCACTTATGGTATGTACAAATTTAGCTTGTGCTACTGGGTTGAACATGACTTGGGCAAAGTCAGTGACTTCCATACGCATCGTTTGGTAATCAAAGGCTGCGCCAACGGGGTTTTGCATCCAACCATTGGCAATTAAAATCCATAGTGCAGATAGATTGGTGCCTAATGCGAGTAACCAGGTGCAACTCATATGTTGTATTTTGGTGAGCTTATCCCAACCAAAGAAAAAAAGGCCGACAAAGGTTGCTTCTAAGAAAAAAGCCATGAGACCTTCTATTGCAAGAGGGGCGCCAAACACGTCACCAACATAGTGAGAATAATAAGCCCAGTTAGTCCCAAATTGGAACTCCATGGTTAATCCTGTTGCAACGCCAAGTACGAAATTGATGCCAAAGAGGATGCCCCAATATTTCACCATGTCTTTCCATATGGATTTTTTGGTCATCACATAGACAGTTTCCATGATCGCGAGGAGAATAGATAAGCCCAAAGTGAGCGGGACAAAAAGAAAATGATAAAGCGCTGTCAATGCAAACTGCAGTCGCGAAAGATCAACAACATCACTACCTGGAATCATTGGACACCTCGATGGTCATCAATAGGAATAAAAAATGTCTTGACGGAGAAAAAGGGATCATTTTAAGTCATGGATTTTCGGTGATAACATAGCCGTTGTGGCATTTTTAGAGCCTAATAGCCAATGCTGAACATTTAAGGATTGCTTCGGCGCTCCCTTTACGAAGAAAAACCATAGGCCGGCTAGCAAAATCAGCTTAACAAATAAGGTGATTTTAATGTCATCAGCTAAGCTTCGCATATAATGATTTTAGGTCCAGTCAAGGTAGAACTATTTTAGCGCAATATATGAATAAGCGCTACTAGTGGCCAGTAAATAGTGGGCGTATTTCTTAGGGCGTGTTGACATATATGGGCCCAGCATATTCCATATATGTCAACACGCCCTAGCATGTATGTTACAACTATTGCTTGTTTTTACGGTAGAGAATAGCAACATGCCCAATCAGTTGGACCAGATCTGCCTCCAATTGCTGGCATAACGCATTGACGACAGTCTCTCGTTCGGGTTTTTCAGCACCATGGATTTTGATTTTGATCAATTCGTGGGTGAGAAGAGCTGTATCAGTTTCGCCTATGACTGAGGGTGTCAGTCCTTTGGCGCCTAATAGTACGACGGGTTTTAGGTGGTGTGCTTTGGCTTTTAATGCTTGCTTGAATGAAGTGTCCATCATCATGTCCTAGTGAAAATGGCAAATTATTGCACGTTTTGCTGGGAATAGGTAGTGAAATTCAGTATCATGTGCGCAGTTGTTAAGAGGATGGTTAGTATGGCGCGCTCTAAAAGCAGTAAAAAGTGGTTGCAAGAGCATTTTGCTGATCTGTATGTTAAAAAAGCGCAGGGTGAGGGATATCGAAGTCGCGCTATCTATAAGTTAAAAGAAATCGATGAGAAAGAGCATTTACTAAAACCAGGGATGACCGTTGTTGATCTTGGTGCATCTCCTGGTGGATGGACACAATACGTCTCGGAAAAACTTGATGGATGTGGGACAATTATTGCTTTAGATATTTTGCCGATGGACGCCCTTGCTGGGGTTGAGTTTGTTTTAGGCGATTTTCGCGAAGATAGTGTGTTGAATCAGCTGACTGAGCTATTGCCTCCTCGAGGGGTGGATCTACTTCTGTCAGATATGGCACCTAACATGAGTGGAAATATTGCCGTCGATATCCCTCGCGCTATGTACTTAGCTGAGCTTGCTTTCGATTTTGGTGGTAAAATGCTAAAACCCGGTGGAGGGATGCTCATGAAAATTTTTCATGGGACA
This sequence comes from Legionella sp., assembly GCA_044233795.1. GTDB lineage: Bacteria > Pseudomonadota > Gammaproteobacteria > Legionellales > Legionellaceae > JBIIJL01. The sequence goes on from JBIIJL010000031.1 coordinate 16,410, forward strand.
GGTTTTGACGAGCTGATTAAACAAGCTCGAATGCAGTTTGATAAAGTGACTATTCGAAAACCCGGTGCTTCGCGATCTCGTTCTCGAGAAACCTATTTGCTGGCTAAGGGCTATAATTTATAGTAACTTTATCGTTCTCACGTCGAACAAATACGCATAAATGAGGTTATCAACTTGAATGACATGGTAAAAAATTTATTCTTATGGCTAATCATCGCAATTGTGCTTGTGTCGGTGTTCAGTAATTTCGGGCCACGCAATACTAACATTGAGAAAGTTTCCTACAGCCGATTTCTTAAGCAAATTGAGCAGGGTACAGTGTCTTCTGTGACTGTCGAGGATGATAAAATTATTCGCGGTACGACAAAAACCAATCATCGGTTTGTCACATATATGCCGGTGCATGATGATGCTCTTTTGGGTGAGTTATTAAAAAACAATGTTGATGTAGTAGGTCAGGAAAAACAGCAAGAGAGTTTCTTGTTACATCTATTTATCAACTGGTTCCCAATGCTTTTGTTAATTGGTGTCTGGGTGTTTTTTATGCGTCAGATGCAAGGTGGTGGCGGTCGCGGAGCCATGTCTTTTGGGCGGTCGCGCGCTCGTCTTCTCGGTGAAGATCAAGTGAAAGTGACGTTCGCCGATGTTGCTGGTGTTGATGAAGCAAAAGATGAGGTCAAAGAACTTGTAGATTTTTTGCGAGATCCCACTAAATTCCAGAATTTAGGCGGACGTATCCCACGCGGGGTATTACTGGTTGGGTCTCCAGGTACAGGTAAGACCCTGTTGGCACGGGCTGTGGCCGGGGAAGCCAAAGTTCCCTTCTTTACCATTTCTGGTTCTGATTTTGTAGAAATGTTTGTTGGGGTAGGTGCCTCACGTGTGCGTGATATGTTTGAGCAAGCGAAGAAACAAGCACCTTGTATTATCTTTATCGACGAAATCGATGCGGTCGGAAGACACCGTGGTGCGGGACTTGGTGGTGGTCATGACGAGCGTGAGCAAACGCTTAACCAATTGCTTGTTGAGATGGATGGTTTTGAAGGCAATGAGGGTGTTATTGTGATCGCTGCAACTAATCGTCCAGATGTTCTTGATCCTGCATTGCTGCGTCCGGGACGTTTTGATAGACAAGTGGTTGTGCCCTTGCCAGATATTCTCGGTCGAGAACAAATCCTGAAAGTACACATGAATAAAGTTCCTATTGATGGAACAGTACAAATTATGCCAATAGCCCGCGGGACCCCTGGTTTTTCTGGGGCGGACCTTGCTAACCTCGTCAATGAAGCCGCGCTTTTTGCAGCAAGGGCAAACAAAAGAAAAGTCTCAATGATTGAGCTTGATAAGGCAAAAGATAAGATCATGATGGGAGCGGAGCGTCGCTCGATGGTCATGGATGATAATGAGAAAAAACTAACAGCCTACCATGAATCGGGTCATGCCATCGTTGGACTTATCGTGCCAGAACACGATCCGGTTTACAAAGTTAGTATTATTCCTCGTGGACGTGCATTAGGTGTGACGATGTTTTTACCCGAGCAAGATAGATACAGTCATAGTAAACGGCGTCTTGAGAGCCAATTGGCGAGCTTGTTTGGTGGTCGTGTGGCAGAAGAAATAATTTTTGGAGCAGACAATGTCACCACCGGTGCGTCCAACGATATTATGCGCGCGACTGAGATTGCCCGAAAAATGGTTACAAGCTGGGGGTTATCACCCCTCGGCCCTTTAACGTTTGGTCAAGAGGAATCTGAAGTATTTCTTGGACGTTCAGTCAATCAAAATAAGGAAATATCCGACCAGACAGCCCAACAGATTGATCAAGAGGTGCGCGCCATCATTGATAGGAACTATCAGCTTGCGTGGAAAATTATAACAGAGCATCTCGATACCTTACACATAATGGCTGAGGGTTTGATTAAGTATGAAACGATAGACAGCGAACAGATTAAAGAAATTATGGCAGGTAAGGAACCTTCACCTCCTGTTGGCTGGGAAGCTTTGAAGGTGAGTGATATAAATAATGATTCTCCTGGCGGGAAAGGTGGTCAGCAGGAAAAGACAGCTAGTTCCATCGTAGATGATCCTGCAAGTGAACATTGATGCACTATTATTGGTAAGAGATCCTGGTGAATAGTGACCAATTCCGTGATTGGTGTCTGTCCTTCAACCCTATCTTGACTGCATTGCCACCATACAAAACATTAATCATGGGTATATTGAATGTGACGCCAGATTCGTTTTCAGATGGTGGGCGATACTTGAAGACAGATCTTGCAGTTAAGCGCGCAAGGGAGATGGTTTTTCTTGGTGCGGATCTTATCGATATTGGTGGGGAATCTTCAAGACCGGGTGCAACAGGTATTTCTTCTCAAGAAGAATTAGACCGAGTTATACCTGTAATAGAAGCAATTCGACAAGAAAGTGATGTTTGTATTTCCATTGATACAACAAAAGCCCCAGTTATGCACGATGCTGTAATGGCTGGGGCGTCGATTATTAATGACATTAAGGCATTGAGTGGTCCGGGCTCAATGGCTATGGCAAAGCGGCTAAATGTTCCAATTTGCTTGATGCATATGCAAGGAGATCCTCATAATATGCAAGACAATCCTCATTATGCGCGTGATGTTGTCTCACACATTAATAATTTTTTTCACGAGCGAGTTGAAGCATGTATCGCAGAGGGTATTGACAGAAGATTGCTGGTTCTTGATCCTGGATTTGGTTTTGGTAAGTCTGTTGAGGATAATCTTAAGATCATCAAACGCCTCTCAGAGTTTCAACAGAATCATTTGCCACTGCTATTGGGTGTCTCTCGTAAAAGTACACTGGGCGCTATAGTTGGAAAAGAAACAATAGCTCGGGTGCCAGCAGGTTTGGCCGCAGGGCTGTATGCAAGGCTTCGAGGAGTGTCTATTATCAGAACCCATGATATTGATGAAACAAGACAATCTCTGAGCATGATCGAGGCAATTTTAAGTGTAGATGATAATTGTAAAGGAGCAGTTCAAGTATGAGTCAACGTAAATATTTTGGAACAGATGGGATCCGTGGAAAAGTTGGTTTTTCCCATGTGAATCCAGAATTTATGCTGAAACTTGGATGGGCTGTTGGAAGGGTCCTGGCCGATGGCCATCGCAAAAAAGTATTGATTGGTAAAGATACTCGTATATCGGGATATATGCTTGAGTCAGCGCTTGAAGCTGGCTTGTCAGCCTCTGGTATTGATGTGAGACTACTAGGCCCGATGCCAACCCCAGCCATTGCTTATTTGACACAAACTTTACGTGCTAGTGCGGGTATTGTGATTAGTGCCTCACATAACTTGTTTGAAGACAATGGAATAAAATTTTTTACAGGGGATGGTAGTAAGCTACCAGATCATGTTGAGCTTGCAATTGAGGATGAAATTGAGAAAACACTTCAAACAGTCCCTGCAGCACAGCTTGGTAAGGCTCTGAGGATTCATGATGCTCCAGGTCGGTATATTGAGTTTTGCAAATCAACTATTCCTTCTTTAACACGGCTATTTGGTATAAAAATAGTGGTTGATTGTGCTAATGGTGCAACATACCATATTGCGCCAAATGTTTTTAGTGAGCTAGGCGCAGATGTTGTAGCGATTAATGATAAACCGGATGGTTTCAATATTAATGCTAAGTGTGGTTCGACTTATCCTACAACATTGAGAGATGCTGTACTAAAAACCGGCGCAGATGTTGGTGTCGCTCTAGATGGCGATGGTGATCGTGTTATCATGGTAGATGCTAAAGGGAATATTATTGACGGCGATCACATCATATATATTATTGCCAAAGATAGACAACAACGGGGGGCTCTTCAAGGGGGGGTAGTTGGGACTTTAATGAGTAACTATGGCCTAGAAAAAGCGCTAAAAGATTTGAAAATACCATTTATACGCACCCTTGTTGGTGACCGTTATGTGCTCGAGACACTCAAAGAACAGGATTGGCGGATTGGTGGTGAGTCTTCGGGGCATGTGGTGTGTCTTGATAAAACCACAACAGGTGATGGTATTATCGCAGCACTTCAAGTTCTGGCAGTCATGGTCAAGCAAAATAAAACGCTGGAACAACTTTGCGCAGGAATTTCTCTTTTGCCACAGATTTTAATCAACATACAAACTGAAAATGCATCAAAGCTCGAACAAGATGCCCTTGTCCTTGATGCTGTAAGTGCATTGAATGCAAAATTGGTTGGGGGTGGGCGAGTATTGTTAAGGGCATCCGGCACTGAACCGTTGTTGCGTGTGATGGTTGAAGGAGAGGATCGACAACACGTTCATCAGCAAGCACAACAACTGGCAAATGAGATAAATGATATAGAGCAACGTTTCAAATCATAAGAAATTATGTTAATAATATGTACTCTCTATTTGTATTTTTAGGTTCTTACGAAACTATTGATGCTTATCTAGTAACTGTTTACAAAGGGGCAGAGTTTATATCATTGCCTAAATCTTCGGTGAATGTATTGATTTGGATACTACAACGCTTAAATAGGGGAAGCTGGTGAGACAGCGTTTTGTGATGGGTAATTGGAAGATGCATGGTAGTAAGGCTCAGGCCGCAGCATTGCTCAAAGCCCTAGTTGCAGATGTATTTTTAGAGCATCAGCATTCGTGTGTAGTGTTTCCTCCCACCATATATCTGCCACTAGTTCAGCATATTTTAATGAACTCAACACTTGTTTGGGGTTCGCAAAATGTATATCCAGCAGATTCAGGCGCCTTTACAGGTGAAGTGTCAGCCCCTATGTTGAATGATTTTGGTTGCAAATATGTTTTGGTTGGACACTCAGAAAGAAGGCACCTATTTCACGAAGATGAAAAATTTGTCGCAGAAAAATTCCACCATGTAAAAGATCATGGTATGATACCTGTTCTTTGTTTGGGCGAGACGCTAGAGGAACGAGATCAAGGGCGAACAGAGGCTGTACTAACCAAGCAGCTCCTTGCCGTGAGCGATATTCGCGAATCAGCTTTTGGGCGATGCATAGTGGCTTATGAGCCAGTATGGGCAATAGGTACAGGTCGCACTGCAACACCTGAGCAAGCGCAGGCCGCACATGAATATATACGTGGCCTGGTGAGAGGAGTCGATAAGGCTCAGGCATTAGAGTTGCCTATAGTTTATGGCGGAAGTGTGAATGAAACAAATGCCAGCTCAATCTTTGCTATGCCAGATGTTGATGGCGGGTTAGTTGGTGGTGCTTCGTTGAATGCAAAACAGTTTGTGGAAATAGTCAAATGTATCAATTGTTATTAGTAGTGCATGTAGTTATTGCTATGGCTATTATCGGTCTGGTGTTAATTCAGCATGGCAAAGGCGCCGATATTGGCGCGGCTTTTGGTTCCGGTGCTTCTAACACGGTGTTTGGTAGCCAAGGGACGGGAAGTTTCCTTTTTAAGCTGACAGGTGGTTTGGTATTGTCATTTTTTGCAACAAGCGTTTTCTTGTCTTCAGTTGTTGCAAATCAGTACCATAGGACCCAACAGCAAGTTATCCCTCAACAAACCAGCACACCGGAATCAAAATTTCCTGTGCCGGTTGATGGTCAAAATTAAAATGCCGAAGTGGTGGAATTGGTAGACACGCCGTCTTGAGGGGGCGGTGGCGTAAAGCTGTGCCGGTTCGAGTCCGGCCTTCGGCACCAAAATAATAAGAGCAACGTGAAATGATGCTATCACAATATCTACCTGTTCTCATTTTTATCCTCATAGGTTTAGGCCTGGGGCTCGCGATGATGGGAGCTGGTTCATTATTCTCAATTCACAAACCTGATCCTGAAAAAAACTCCCCATATGAGTGTGGCTTTGAGCCATTTGAAAACTCGCGCATTCCCTTTGACGTTCGATTCTATTTAGTAGCGATCTTATTTATCATATTTGATCTTGAGACGGCATTCTTTTTTCCCTGGGCTGTTGCTCTTAGAAAGATTGGATGGTTTGGATTCTTTGCTATGATGCTATTTCTAGGTCTGCTGGTGATTGGTTTTATCTATGAATGGAAGCGTGGAGCTCTAGAATGGGAATGATGCTTCCTAGTGACCGGTTATCGATAGATATAAAATATGAGGTTTACTATGGCAGTTAGCGAATTGCAAAAAGAGGGCTTCATTACAACCAGCGTGGATAAGCTTATAGGCTGGGCGCAGAGTGGCTCTATGTGGCCAATGACCTTTGGGTTGGCTTGTTGTGCTGTCGAGATGATGCATGTGGGGGCCTCGCGTTATGACTTAGATCGTTTTGGAATTATATTTCGACCGAGTCCTAGGCAGTCAGATGTGATGATAGTTGCGGGGACGCTTTGTAATAAAATGGCGCCGGCTTTGCGTAAAGTATA
>JBIIJL010000060.1:0-13481 GCA_044233795.1 Legionella sp.
GGGAACTAAGCTTGGTTGCTTCAAAAAGCTAATAGTCATTCCACAATTGGCGTTATCATCATCAACGTAGTGAAGGCATATACTATCAAAATAGTCAGTTGGAGGTAGACCTAGCTTAGTAGCAGTTGAGCATGCCTTTATGCAGTTAAGTGAGTTATGGATATAGTCTTTGCCAATCGATGCACCACTAAAATCACCATAATTGAATACTAAAGGCTTTTGGGTAACTTGCAACATGGTGAGATGGTGAGTTTCACGAAGACGCTCTCGCATTTCATAGATAGAGTGACGATCTGCAAAATACCTCGCGCTCCGCAAATCGTGGTCAACAGCGCCTAGGTATTGAGCTATAGTTAAGGGCTGTAACTTACTAACCCGCACAGTTTCAGGGAAAGGTAAGGTGTTGAGAACCTCAATATAATTACCAGCTAGCTTTTTAAAGACACGCATAAGAACAACAAACATCTCTTAATTAATACAATCGACATCATACTCGGTGAATATTAAGTCAATATGAAGAGTAGCGCGAACGGTCAGGAGATCCTACAGTTAATCTTAAATTAAGAAATATGTATTATAATTATATATCGATGAAAATATCATTCATTTGTTGGAGGATGGATATGAAAGATAGATGGCCAAATTTTTATAAGGTGCATAGCTCTGTTGATATAGCCCATCATAGTACTGGAAATAATAATATCTTAGCTGATTGGCAGCGCGCGGCAAACGATGATCCAGAAATTGGAGTTAAGGTCACGGTTAATGGCGAGCCATTGTCTAAGTTTTCAAAAATATACAATGATTTTAAAACTCAGGAAGATTTGAAGCAATTCTTCCGTGAGGAAATTTTGAAATTTGTTGATGCGGGAAAAGATGAAAAAGACCGAATGCTTCAATATTTACTTAAGAGTTTTCATCAGGGTGGTTTTATGTACCCGATTTCTGCTTCACTAGGAGATAGTATAAAAACATTTTCTCTTACGATGCGGCCTGATAAGCAGACTCAGGACGTGCATATTGTTTCAACTTTAACAGGATTTAAAGTTCAAGAATTATACAATAGCTTAAGTTTTACGTGGGCAGGACATAAACAAGCACAGTATTTAGAGCCTGATGATTTAACGAGAAAGTCGGTTCTGGCCGCTGAAGGAACCATTGATGTTGATATGTCCACATTCAAGGGGTCTTCGGTACCTGATAATGTTACTCCAATAGTTAGAGTTGAAAGCAATACCCTAAGCTATGGTAATAGCATGCTTCAGAGCGCTATGGACAATAGAAGCTTGGCGCAGCGGATTGTAGATTTCTTCAAAAACATTTTAGGGCTAGCACATGTAACAGAAATCTCTCCAACCAATACTTCGTCTCAAGCAATATCGTCTGAGCACGACTCTTCCGAAGGTGATGAGGATGAGCATTCTAAGTCCAGCAGCCCTGGTCCATAGTTAAATCCTAAGCGTTGCCAAAAAATCAGGTAACGCTTTGAGCTCAATCAATTGACTCTCCATAGCTGTTCTTGATTTGTATTCTATTGTATCGTTTGCCAAATTACGCTCACTTACCACAAACCGATGAGGGATGCCAATAAGTTCATTGTCTGCGAATAGAACGCCTGGGCGCTCTGGCCTATCTTCTAAGAGAACATCAATGCCTTTTGAACAAAAATCTTCGTATAATGACTCAGCAGCTTTAATGACTGCAGGGCATTTGTGTCCATTAATAGGTATTATGACACAGTGAAAAGGCGCCATACTGATGGGCCAGATGATCCCTCGGTCATCATGATGCTGTTCTATTGCGGCTGCCACTACCCTTGAGATCCCCAGCCCATAACAGCCCATCAGCATGGGTTGAAGTTGACCTATCTCGTTGATGACTTCAGCTTGCATAGCTTTGCTATACTTGTCCCCCAATTGAAACACATGCCCCACCTCAATCCCGCGACAAGAACTCAGTTTACCGATGCCATCAGGGCTGTCATCACCTTCTTTTACTAAACGTAAATCAAATGCATCCGTATAAGTTGCATCGCGCTCCCATGCAGCATGTGTATAGTGTTTACCTGGTTGATTGGCACCACATACAAATGATGACATTGCTAGTGCATGATGATCGACGATGATGGGAATGTTAAGCGATACTGGTCCAATATATCCTTGTTCTGTACCTATGATTTGCAAAATGAGTGCTTCATCAGCAAATTTCAAGGGTGATTTCACCAATGGATGCTTTGCAGCTTTTAACTCATTGAGTTCATCACGCCCATTTAGAACCAATGCAACAACTGGAGTTTCTTGACCCTCAACGATCAGTGTTTTAACCGCAGCATCCTTAGATATATTTAAGAATGTCACAATGTCATCAATAGATTTTTGGGTAGGGGTATCAATTAGTTCGAGTGTCTCTTGCGGGATTATGGTGGATTTTTTTGGGCGAAGGCTCGTTGCTTGCTCGATATTGGCAGCATAAAAACCTGTGTCGCTATAAAAAATCAAGTCTTCACCAGAATCTGCTAATACTTGAAATTCATGCGATACAGCTCCGCCTATAGCACCAGTATCGGCCTCTACAGCGCGGTACTTTAGTCCAAGCCTGTCAAAAATACTAGAGTAGGTTTTATACATTGTTTCATAGGTTTTTTTAAGACAAGCTTCTTCAATATGAAAAGAATAGGCGTCTTTCATGATGAACTCGCGAGCGCGCATGACTCCAAAGCGTGGTCTGATTTCATCTCGAAACTTAGTTTGAATTTGATATACATTGATAGGTAGCTGCTTGTAGGATTGCAATTCATCACGCATGAGATCGGTAATTACTTCTTCGTGGGTAGGCCCGAAGCAATAATCACGTCCATTGCTATCCTGCATGGTAAGAAGTTGCCCGCCGAAAGTCTCCCAGCGTCCTGTTTCGTGCCATAATTCAGCGGGTTGCACCGCGGGCATTAAAATTTCCAAGGCACCAGAGCGGTTCATTTCCTCACGCACGATGGCTTCCACTTTTCTCAATACTTTTAAACCCATAGGTAGCCAAGTGTAGAGTCCTGAACCGAGTTTTCTGATCATGCCGGCTCTTAGCATCAGTTGGTGTGATACTATTTCTGCATCATTTGGGATTTCTCTTAAAGTAGCCGATAGCCATTGCGAAGCCCGCATGTATACTCCTTAAACAGTTGCAGGTTTTATCAGGGTCTGTTAAGAATTCGTTTTGACAAATGTTCTAAAATGCTCACTTACCGTGGTTTGTCCACGGTATCCAGAGATCTCCTGGATGATGCATACAAGCCGCGTCATATAGGCGTTGTAGAGCAATTGTCAACACTCCCTAATAATTTGGTTAATTTTGCAGGAAGCTCTGTAGTTTTGTCTTTTTCAAAGTGGAGCACTTCAGCAGAGAAATTTTTAAAGTTTACTGCACCACTGTGTATATCGTACACGGCTCCGACCATACCAATTTCTTCACTGTCTGTCATGTGACGTAATATCTCACTGCTCTTATAGATCTCATATAAGGTATGAGCGATATTTAGTTCCGTTACATGATTTAAGAATTCGTGGTTTTTGCTATTTCTCTCGTGGGTGATAGAGGTTTCTGCAAGAATGGCGGGCTTTATTTTTGCTAGTAGTTGTGTAAGATGCCCTTGTTCAAGCCCGTCACAAGCAGCCTGAATGGCCCCACATTCTGAATGTCCAAGTATTACCAATAATTTGGCGCCAGCAACTTTACAGGCATATTCAATACTCGCAAGTACATCATCATTAACTACGTTACCTGCAACGCGCACACAAAATAAATCACCGAAACTCATGTCGAGGATTGTTTCAACAGGTACGCGCGAGTCAATACATCCTAGAACGACAGCGATCGGATGTTGCGTGCTTGCGGTATTTTTAATATCAATTTTAAAACTTCGGTGGATGCGGGTGTCGTTTAAGAATCGAAGATTACCTTCTCGCAGAATTCCTAAGACTTGTTGAGGAGCAAGGGTGGCTTGCACATCGAAGGTAGTAACATTAATAAAGTCGATATAATTGTGAATATTATAATTTTCCTTAAAGCCAATCAAATTTAGAGAAATTCTCTTATGAGGTGCTTGCTCTAGTTGATAATCTTTAATAAATTCAACAATCTCTTTATCGATGTAGTCAGAATAGCGCGCATCGATGATCAATTGTGCATTTTTAGGAATCGAATCAAGTTCGGCCACGAGTGATGCTTTGTTTAAAAAGGTCGTTTGCTGAGGCAGTACCAGTCGACTGATGATCCCGTTAGGGTAGATCTCTTTGATGATATCTAAACGAGCTTTGCTATTTGATTTTAAGATATAAAATACACTCACCATAAGCCCTATAATGATTCCTTCCAAGAGATCCAGCGCGACAATGCTGACAATGGTAGCAATGAAGGGGATGAAGCGGTCAGCTCCCTGGTGATAAATACTTACATAAATGGCGGGTTTAGTTAATTTGTAGCCTGTATAAATTAGGATGGCAGCCAATGAGGACAAGGGAATTTTGTTGAGCATATGGGGGATGAGAATCACCGCTAATAGAATAAATAGCCCATGAAATATGGTTGAAAATTTGGTTTTAGCACCTGTTTGAATGTTAACAGAAGTCCTTACAATCACAGATGTTATGGGAATCCCACCCACTAATCCTGATAGTAAATTACCAAAACCTTGAGCAACTAATTCTTGATCTTTGGACGAGGAGCGGCGTTTTTTATCAATTTTTTCACCTGCTTTTATATTCAGTAAGGTTTCAAGAGAAGCAACTACCCCAAGAATTACAGCATATAGATAAACTTTTGGGTTGGCCCAAGATGACCAAAGCGGCGTGTTCATGGCTTTGATAAAATCAGTTAAACCTTCGTGTTTGGGAATATTGACTAATTGAGGGCTGTTTTGTGCAAGATAAGAATTAGAAAATACAAAAAATTCATTTAATAAAATACCGGTGATGACAACTGCAATGGGTCCAGGAATCACGCTTAGCCACTTCGCTTTGGTTTTGTCGAAAAAAAACAAAATCACAAAAGAAGTCAAAGAAATAATCACAGCTCCGCTATTGATATGAAAAGCTATATCTGATAGAGGTTTAAGACTGAATCCACCTTCTAAATCGAGAAGGTGCATTTTAAGCTCAGCAAGTGATGAGGATAGGGTGAAGGCAAGTGGTAATTGCTTAAAAATTAGAATGATACCGATGGCACATAGTAAACCTTGTACCACATTAGATGGTACGTAATCAGCAATAAAACCTGCTTTAAAACTACCGATAATGATCTGAAAGATCCCAGCCAAGGTGAGGGCCAGCAAGAAGGTATTGAAGTCACCAAGTTGGGCTATTGCGGTAAACACGACTGCGGCCATCCCGGCGGCAGGCCCGCTGACACTTACAGGAGACCCACTTAATATTCCGACAACAATACCACCGATGATACCACTCAAAATACCTGAAAAAAGCGGGGCACCGGAGGCGAGGGCTGTGCCCAAGCAAAGAGGGATTGCTACTAAAAACACAACAATGGCAGAAATCAAATCGAACTTGAAGGTTCGCTTTCTATATATTTTTAGTTTGCGCAAATTAACGTTTAGCTGTTCGTTCATTCTATTCATGGTCTACTAGTTTACAGTATGCTGATGTTATATCAACCCCTTGAACTTGTTAACCCCTGTAAATGATAAATAAATCTGGTATGTCCGCGCAGGCATGACAGACTTTTTTGTCATGTACACACCTTGTTAACTATGTAGGTAGAGTATTTACAATTGCAGATTTGATGTTACGCTTTGCTAATAGGTAGGAAACAGAGGATTCAATCGATAGCATGACAGTTCGGTCTATTGTAAAAATGGGTAATCAAAACCTCAACACCCCTTCTATCCCTGTAACAGATTTTTCTGATGCAAGTCTTATAAAAATTGTTGAGGATATGCATGATACCATGAAAGAGCAGGGCGGTGTGGGTATTGCCGCTCCACAAATTGGCCATAATTTACGAGTAATGATGTTTGGTTTTGAGACGAATGCTCGATATCCACAAGAACAATCTGTTCCTTTTACCATATTGATTAATCCTGAAATCGAAATTTTATCGGATGAAATGATAGATGGCTGGGAGGGGTGTTTGAGTGTGCCGGGGTTACGCGGGCTAGTACCTCGATATAAAAGTATTCGATATCAAGGCTATGATGTGCATGGAGCTTTGATCGTACGAAGAGCTGAGAATTTTCATGCAAGAATGGTGCAACATGAATACGATCATCTTGATGGAATCCTCTTCCCAAAGCGCATAAAGGACCTAGCTTATTTTGGATTTGAAGACGAACTTAAAAATATCATTTGGCCTGTGAAAGCCTAAGGTTGTGGTTACATAATGAACACAGCCTTACCTTACTGAAGTTTAAAACCATCGTTGGGCTCTTGTTGTTCATCCTCAGCTGCTGACTTTCCGGAAGCTGTATCTAGAATGTTGGGCGTAGTAGAATTTGATTGAGTCTCAAGGAATTCAAAATCGTCAGCAGAATCTTCTTTTTGATCGGGCGAACTAGAACCATGTTTTTCTCTATCGTCTTCACCAAGACGTGAAGTAAACATAGTGGCATAAGATGATTGTGCAGGAGATACCTCTGGCGCTTTTGCAGTTGTATTGAATGAATTGATAAGATCAGGTTGGGCAATTTTTGACAATCCAAAGAAATTCAAAGCCCCCTGAAATATTCTTGTGAAAAGCGTTGGTTTATATATTTTTTCTTTTTCTACCCCGGGGCTGAAGGCTTTAACAACTTGTGGTTCATCATTCGCACTAAATACAGTTCCCATTTCATTAAGTTTTTTTCCAGAAATTTGCGCGTAAATATTCGCTAATGACCACGAGCCGCAAGTAACGTCATTGTGCTGTATACCTTGATATATAGTTGAAAATTTTATTGGTTTGTCCTTAATTGGTAAACCAATTTTGACTAAACCGTCCTGTATTTCTTGTTTTAAATTTTTATTAGACCAAAGAAATGAAACATACCAAGGTCTAGGGTCTATGATCGTCGCGGTGTTGGTTTTTTTGTCATAATTGACCGTCACCCAATGCTGACGCGAAGTTATTGCAACGGGGATTAGAACGTTGGTTACGTCACTAACATCTATCCTCGTTTTACTGTTGGTGATGAGGTCAAAGATCCCTCTTGTTGTAGAGTCAGGGTATGTTATTGAAGAAGATTGGTCTTCGCCTGGTGAAATCACCAGATAATTGCTATCACCAACAGAGCTGCGATAGCATAATGGAAGTCGTGGGCCCTCAGTTCCGTCAAATGTATGCAGTTCGCCAATCGATTTTAGTGAAGCAAAATCTTTCAGTCCTAAACGAATGCCATTAGCTCCAAAACTACCTATGCCAGCCATTTTTAGCCTATTTATAAAACATATGTTAATTAAATTATACAACAAGTTCTCAATAAATCAAAAATGTGGCAAGAAAGAGAGCGTGCTTTTAATAATGCGACTGTATACCGCCCACTTCCGCCGAATCCCCGTGCCTTGCAAAAGCTAATTGTCAAGGTGTCCTATTGTTCAGTGATTAGATATAACAGTTAACTTGTGCGTTTAATCTTGATACAGTTGTCTGCGATGAGTGAAACAGGAAGATAGATATGTCCTATAAAATGATTTCTGCATTAATATTAAGTATAGGGATTGCTTTAGCTGGATATTTTATATCCTGTGGTTTGGTCGGTACTCGGCAGTATTTTCGTTACGTTGAGGTAAAAGGCTTGGCTGAAAGGCTGGTAAAATCTGATCAGGCTATTTGGACATTGAACATAAAATTAGTGGATAATGATTTGCCAGCGCTGTATCAAGCCATAGCGAATGCCCAAAACAAAGCTAGATTTTTTTTAAACCAACAAGGATTTAAAAGCGACAGAATTACCACGAATCCTGTTTCTGTTACAGATAATCAGAGCTTATCTTACAACCAGAACGTTGCTATACCTCGTTATGCTGCAGATGCTGGACTAACTATCAGCACCGAAGAGGTGGATAGGATAGCTGCGGGGGTTCAAAAAACAGGAGATCTTGTTCAGCAGGGTTTAGTTATTACGGGCTCAAGTGTTGTGTATCGGTATAATGGTTTGAATGCTATTAAACCAGGAATGCTTAATGACGCGACACAAAGTGCCCGAGAGTCAGCACAAAGTTTTGCGAACAATGCTCATGCCATGCTGGGTTTTATTCGTCGAGCGACCCAAGGGTTGTTTACCATCACAGATGCAAATTCAAGCTTTGATTCTGGCAATGCCATCATGAAAAAGGTTCGTGTGGTAACAACCGTAGAGTATCAATTGGATTAAAGATGATTTATTTGGTAGTGCCTCAAAACGATTGTTGTCCATTATAAAGCCACCCCAAATTCATACCTATTAATGAACAATCCAATGACAATATCATGCATTCTCTCTCATTTTAAAAAGCAGATAGTTCTTCTTGCCAAACGTTTGATGCGTGTGCGTAACGTTAAATGTTTTCTCTCAATTGCCTGGGTGTTACGCTTGCCAAGCAGGTGCTTCTGAGCAGGTAAGTTTCTTTCATAAGCACCCCAATCATCAGTGTAATAAAAGTCAATATCAAAGCAGCTTAATTTTTTCGGCAATGCTTTGAATGCCTTGTCTTTTCGTTTACCAAAGTGATATGCGAGTACTTCATGAGTATCATGATCAATCGCATGCCATAACCAGCGTTGGTTTGACTTTTTACCAACAAAACTCCACATCTCGTCAAGTTCAACTTCTTCGACTTTAACGATATCAACTCGCATCGAAGGGTTTTCTAGCTGTCTTTGTTCAAGCAATGTTCTGTTTATTGTGTCTATGCTGAATTCTTTTTTTTTAGCTCTGAAATCACAGTATTCATACTAACACCGAGCACTCTTGCTGTATCACGAATACCACTACCATTTAACGCCATATCGATGATCTTCTGTTTTATTTCTGGAAGATCACCATTGCGAGAATACTCCAGTAAGAATCACAAGTGCCATTTTTACATGTATATCTTTGTTTTCCGGCTGCATTTGTGCCGAATTTAATTACATTATCTTCTTTGCATAAAGGACATTTCACGAAAACCACCGCTATTTATTTCATTCCTTTGAAAAATTTTAAAGCGGTAAGTTTATATTAACAACTATTTTGAGTCACTACCCAAAATACATCGTAGCCTTGTTATAAACAGGGCGTGTTGTTCATTGCTCTAGATCGCTTACGTGATGGGGCGCAGAACTCATCATTTATATCCACCGAAGCAAAAATTCACTTATCAGCAACAAATAGAATAAATTTTGCTGAAACTTTGAAGAAAATACTTTATAATATACGATTATTTTTAATCCACTAAATTTATAAGAGTGCTATGAATGATCTAAACCTTTATAGAAACATTGGTATCTTCGCTCACGTAGATGCAGGAAAAACAACCACTACCGAACGCATACTTAAACTCACAGGTAGAATCCACAAAATGGGTGAGGTTCACGAAGGTGAATCAACAACCGATTTCATGGCACAAGAAGCTGAGCGGGGTATTACTATCCAGTCTGCAGCCGTCAGTTGTTTTTGGAAAGGGTCTCGTTTTAACATAATCGATACCCCAGGACACGTTGACTTCACTGTAGAGGTGTACAGGTCACTTAAAGTGCTCGATGGTGGCATCGGTGTATTTTGTGGTTCTGGCGGAGTTGAGCCTCAGTCAGAAACTAACTGGCGTTATGCGAATAATTCTAAGGTGTCTCGTTTGATTTTTGTAAACAAACTTGACCGTATTGGCGCGAATTTCTTGAAAGTGACTGAGCAGATTAAAAAAGTATTGGGTGCTCATCCGTTAATTATGACTTTGCCTATCGGTATTGAAGATAACTTCGTAGGAGTTGTAGATTTATTAACCCGTAAAGCCTATGTTTGGGACGAAACGGGCCAGCCAGAAAATTACAGTGTCACTGACGTACCAGCTGATATGCTTGATGATGTTGAAATGTATCGCGGTCAATTAATTGAAACGGCACTTGAAATGGAAGATGATTTGCTGATGGCATATTTAGAAGGGGTTGAACCTTCAATAGAAGACATTAAGCATTGTATCCGTAAGGGCACACTTGAATTAGCCTTCTTCCCAACTTATTGCGGCTCCGCGTTTAAAAACAAAGGGATGCAACTATTATTAGATGCCGTTATTGATTATTTGCCCGCCCCACATGAGGTAAATCCACAACCTTTGACCAATGCTGAGGGTGAGCCCAACGGACAATTTGCTATTGTTTCTCGTGATGAGCCATTTAGAGCTTTGGCTTTTAAAATCATGGATGACCGTTTTGGTGCTTTAACTTTCATTCGTATATATTCAGGAAAACTCAATAAGGGTGATACCATTCTTAACTCCTTTACTGGCAAAACTGAGCGTGTTGGCCGTATGGTTGAGATGCAAGCGAATGAGCGTAATGAATTGCAAAGTGCCGAGGCAGGTGACATTATCGCCATTGTAGGCATGAAAAATGTTCGAACCGGCCATACGCTGTGCGATCCTAATCACGAGTGTACACTTGAGGCGATGGTTTTCCCTGAGCCAGTTATCTCTATTGCCGTCACGCCAAAAGATAAGGGCTCTACTGAAAAAATGAGTATTGCTATTGGTAAAATGGTTGCAGAAGATCCGACGTTTAGAGTTGAAACTGATATAGATTCAGGTGAAACTATTCTTCGTGGTATGGGTGAATTACATCTTGATATTAAAGTGGATATTCTCAAACGTACTTACGATGTTGACTTAATAGTAGGTCAGCCACAAGTTGCTTACCGTGAAACTATCACTAAATCGATTCAAGACAGTTATACTCACAAGAAACAATCAGGCGGTTCTGGTCAATACGGTAAGATTGATTACATCATTGAACCAGGTGAACCAAACTCTGGTTTTACATTTACTTCTTCCGTTGTAGGTGGGAACGTCCCTAAAGAATTTTTCCCGGCAATTGAGAAGGGGTTCCGTTCAATGATGGGTAGTGGTACTTTGGCTGGTTTTCCTGTATTGGATGTTGTAGTTAACCTCACCGATGGTGCTTATCATGCGGTTGACTCCTCAGCAATCGCATTTGAAATTGCTGCAAAGGGTGCATTTCGTCAATCAATACCAAAAGCGGGTCCACAATTGCTTGAACCCATCATGAAAGTTGATATTTATAGTACGGAAGATGATGTGGGTAATGTTATTGGGGATTTAAACCGTCGTCGCGGTATGATCTCTGGTCAAGAACCCAGTTCAGCTGGCGTGCGGATTAAGGCCGATGTTCCTCTTTCAGAAATGTTTGGTTATATTAGTACCCTTCGTACCCTTACTTCAGGTCGTGGTCAATTTTCAATGGAATTCTCCCACTATTCTCCTTGTCCAAATAGCGTAGCTGAAGCAGTTATTGCCAAAGAGAAAGAAAAGAAAGCTGCAGCAGCTAAATAAGATATGACCCAGTCATCTTTGGCGACAAAGTGATCTTATGTTAAGCCCCTGGTTTATATAGAACTCAGGGGTTTTTTTTTAAAATTTAAATTTCAGTCATTGTTGAGTAGCAACTCCCCATTACTGAAGAGCAGCCTCTAACGGAGGTTGAGGTTTATAGTTTAGGATCATTTTCTGAATGGTGGTCATCATCTAAATCTTTTTTTCGTCCAAGCAAGCGTTTCGTAATGCCGTGGAAAAAACCATGCTTATGTTTGATGGCTGATGGGTTGATATCGGGATTGTGTTTAGGTTTGGATTCATCAGGATGCTTATGCCGTATTGAGAACCATTGCATTAGTGTGTGTGTAGGTTGCTGAGATACTTCTTCGGCAGCTGCTGATGGCTTGCCCTTGGGTGTTTTCTTCAATAGTACTATTTTTTCTAATTTTTGTTTTATTTGAGGTTGAGTCACAACAGGGATCATCATTTGAATCATGCCCCTACTTAAATCAGGGGCTTGTCTTATCTTCTCAGCTAGCTGCAATGGGAGCTTCATATCATTTTTGAAAATATCATTTGCTAACATTGCAGCTAGCAACTCATCCGTTATTTTGGGACTTCTTTTAATGATTTCTGCCAATATGCCAGCGTCAGCACTTATGGCTCCTGCAATTTTAGGCATAATAGCGGTTGCAATAGACTCATCTGTTATTTGAGATAACATTTGATAAAGTACCGCAGTTGATAAAGGTCCTTGTTGCTCTAATAGGGTGGTCAATGCCTCAACACTTGGATGTTCGAATAAATATGCTAAGAGAACTGGCTCCTCACCCCGCCACTCAATTATCCTTGGAATCAGGGTATTGCGTGCTGATGTTTCCATACGATCCAACAAGGACGTGCATTGATTCGAGGTCAGTTGAAGCAGTGGATGATGCAATAATAGTTCAGCTAAGCGAGGTTCAATAGGGTATGCTAGTCGCTCGAGGATCCTATCTTGATTTTCTTTAAACTTATCACTACCCAATATTTTATCTGGAGAAACCAAGATAAGTTTCGAGAGACAGGTTGCAGAAACCTCTTGCCACGGTTCATTGCAAAGATACGTCTCCTCAAATAATTGCCCATTTGATTGGTTCGTGCTGAATAACAAACGTATGACATCCTCTGATAGACTTTCTATGTTTCGGCTTAGAGACTTAAGGATTATATCTTGGTCGAAAGAGCCATCTTTGCTATCCAATAAAGCGTGGACAAGACTCACATGTTTTTTCAGAGACTCTTGATCTAGCAAAAGTAAAAGAATATCGTTGCTAGGTTTTTCGATGATTTCAATAATTGCTTTAAGGATAGGTAGCGAATTGCCATACCGTATGATAATTGATTTCAAGCTCTGGTCATCTGTTTTGTATTTAAGAAGATATTCTTTAAGATGTCGTTCATAATCACCAATATAATCTGCGGCTTGCCTGGACATGCGAAATTGTTTTGGCAGATTATCTAGCACATAACTATCCTCACCTATATGTTGGTGGGCATCAGCAAACGCTGCCGCTAAATTTTGTGCTTCTTTGATATCAGCCGGATTCAAATCTTCACTAATTTCACTTAGCCAATCAATCGCTGTAAAATTATCTAGCGGATGCTCGGCAATATAGCGAAACGCCTTTAGCCGCCCAGACAAGGATTTTCGCAAAAGTTCTACATCATTGGGATCTGTTTCTCGGCTAAGCTTTAAATGTTCTTCAAAAAAAGTGAGTTTTTGTTCTGTGTTTGTACTCAACCAGCGCAGGGGAACATCGCTTTCTCTCAGTAATCCAAACTCACCATTAAAAAAGCGTACTTGCTCAATGATTTCTTGGTAGAACGGATCCTCATGAACTCCCAGAGGAGCCTCACCGCTTAATACTGAATGCTGGGTTGTAGTAAGCCACAACCCAGGACATTTTTCTTTCTTTAGATAAAGGCTAATCTCTTCAGCTTCTCTTTGGCTTAAGATCA
>JBIIJL010000075.1:0-8910 GCA_044233795.1 Legionella sp.
AAATGATCCTACAAAAGTAGTTTGTTCATTGTATTCGCGAAAATAATTACCGTCTGCATAGATTTCCCCAAAGTCGGGCACCCCATCGGCAGTCCCCAGAGCGCATATATCACGCAATTTTTTTAAATCATACATTTTATCAAACGTGTTAAAAAACACAGGTCCCCAATAATGGCTATCATGTTTGGTGGCTTCTCGTGACAGATCATATCCTTCTCGTTCTAATTGCTGTTCTTGTTGTAATTCAATTTGCACTTGTTTTTCAAATTTTAACTCAACCTCTGTGCCCTCAACCGCATTTGCCGGGTAGATATATGATTGACGACATTTAGGCTCTGCATCTTCAATAATAGCATTGAGCTCTCTTTTCATCTTTGTTGTATCTATATGATCATTTTCATCAGGGAGTTCGCTCAATATTTTTAACCAGTCACCCATTAATTGATTTCGATGCTCTAGTAAAATTTCTTTGGTTGGCTTAATTGAAGATAGGGCTCCAAAGAGTGCAAAAAAATTTCTGGATGCTTGATTTACGAAATAGGCTTGGCAGCGAAGTGTATATATATTTTTTTTATCTGCGTCCGATGATGGTATGGCCTGTATACGCTTCATAAAATCTGCGCGAATGATATTGGTCATTTTGCCAATAGCTGCAGTAAAGATTTCTTGTTGTAATTGTTGCTCTTCATTTTCGACCATATGATGAATTAATTCATCAAGGGATAAGCCCTCAAGACTCTGTGGCACACAGATCTCTACTGATTGATCTTCCTGAAGACCACGCATACGCATGGTGCCTTGTAAAAAACTTTGCAAAGGTGTTTCATTATCAATTAACACCATTGCTTTTGCTGTTAGCGCTTGTTTAAGATCTGCACCCACTGTGTGTGATTGGTCGTAATAGCTGAAACGTTCTCCAGGACTACAACCTAATTTTGCATCAATCACCTGGGGATCTGTTGAACCCAGTTCAATTGGAGAGCTCGTGGCCTGGTGTATATCCAAGGCACACAACACGTTGTTGTCATTGAAAAATAGGATGTATTTTAAAGGAGGGGTGCTTAATTGGCTAGTATGGAGCGCCAAGGCCTTTGCGACCTCAATATTTTTAATGCCTTTAAAGGTTGCTGAAATATCAATAACTGCTCGCACAATTGCTGTATCAGGGCCTGGTTGCTTGGCAAGTAGTTTTTCTAAAAATAAATCTATCGACTGATAGTTAACGCACCTTATAGACGTGTGTTTATGCTTTAGTAATTCTAAGATAAAACCATCTGATGCCGCGCTACTTTGCGTATTGAAGGTGAGGGATTGGTGGTATGTATTGCTATTCCATGGTGTTCCGGTAATTCCCTGGCAGGAGTGGTAAATATCCACGTGCGCATAGGCATCGCTATGAAGAATTTTATTTTCAATTTGGATTTGAGGGAGAACTTCTGCCTTCAAGATATCACAAATTAAGTTGTTGTTATGCCGTAATGCTTGGAATATTTCGTTAAATGACTCGTCATCTTCTAACTTTAACGCGCTTAGTTTAAATCCTGGTGCTAATAATGTCCTAAATCCTTGGGCTGTTGGTGTTTCTTCAATTTTTATAAGTGATGCGTCTTTAAGTAGCTCTTGACGCGCTTGAGATTGAAGTTGCCTTAAGTAATTTTTAAGTAAGGCCTCTGGCAACCCATCTTTCATCAACATTTGAATACTAAAATTGATGGCTTCTAAATAATTGCCAAAGCGGCTACGCTCGCTAGGAACGTTATTAGCAACATAAGGAATAGCAATACCTATTTCTTTGCCAAGTCTAGACGGACCATAGTGTTCATTCAATTTACGTTTTAATGTTTGAGGTAAAAGTTTTGTTAATTGCTCCTTGTAAAGGGCAATTACATTCTGCACTTTAATGGGTGCTTTTAAAATAAAATCTGGAATATCAGTCCCCTGATCCGCAAAATACTCCAATAGCTGTCCCTGCCAGTGAGCGCCTAATTCCCCTGAGATTGTTTGTAAGACATGCAGCAGAGGGCTTTGCTTATTTTGAACCAACTGTCGCGACAAATTCTCAAAAATAGCTCGCCATTCTCGCTCATCTTTAACTAACTGGTTGTTTTCCAAAACTTGAAAGAGTGTTTTATCTTTAAGTGCAGGCAATTGCTCTGCTAATTCTGCCAAAGAGACTTCGGCAAAGAATTTGTAGAGTTCTACGGATTCGGCAATGATTTCTTTCGGTACTGGACGTGTATCACCCAGGGTGTAATTAAGTTTTTTCTTTAGCAGGAGTGCTTGATGAACTTCATCCATTACCACATCAGCACGGGTTTTGAATAAACCTACGATTTTATCTAACCACTCAACCCGTTTACACCAGGTTTGTTTAAGCTCATCGTTTAGAGGTTTTTCGAGTAAAACCTCTAAGTATTTCAACTCTAAGGATTGCACTGCATCCCCCGAGGTTACAAGATAATCCCTATGGCCTATGACATCTTCAAGGTGGTGATAGAGAAATTCAAGCTGACTTTCTGTGCAATCCATGTCACGGTTGAACTCGAAAAGACAGGCTTTTTGCCCAAATAAAAGTGCAGATGTTTTAGATAAATCAGCGAAATTTGTTTCAAGCAAAGCACGAGGAACTTCAATGACTACTAAATTGCTGCCTGTGGCTTTCTTTTGTGCAAGTATGGGTAAAATCACCTTTGACTTACCACCACCCATTATTATTTTTTCGACAACACCTGTAAATGTGTATTGATCAAATTGTGGTGCTGCTAGTAGGCGTTTAATGGCATCAATTTGCTGGGGACGTAATAAAATTTTTTCATGATACTGAAAGAAGGCCAACGCTGATTCGTTGGTATAATCGACTTGATCTTCATTTAGGAGATCTTGTGCTATTTTTGCGCATTGCGCATCATCGGCTGTGGTTGAGGCCTTGTCTAATTGACTGTCAAGCCTAGTTAAAGCCTCTGATCTAACGCTTAAGGCAACATATTGACTTAACGTAGTATGTAGGTTTTCAATATCTTCTGCGGAGAGCCCTGTTTTAAGGATATATTCAGTCCTGTCTGCTTTAAAATAGAGAGCCAATAGAGCTGCTTTATCAAGTGGCGATTGGACTCTTCCCTCAACTTCAAGTTCACGATGACGTTTTTTTAGAGCATCTTCTGGTCCTTTATTTGCGAGCTGTAGGGCGTAGTGCAGCAGTGGATCAATTTCTTTATTTAAGTCGCTAATGAATAACTTGGCTTGAGCCTGAATTTTGTCACGAACTGATACATTATTAAACATCACTGATGCAATTCTCATCATCTCTTGCAAGGCTATATATTGCTCTTCACCGGCAAGTGCTTCGGCTTTAGTTAGCACATTTAGCCCCACGCTATTCGTTGCTAGTGGTTTCTTTGGTGCTCGACCAAAAATATGTGCCTGTTTTCTATATTGAGAGGCTAGATGATAGGCCTCGTCTCCTATATCTGCATCAACCATAAGCTTTTCGGCGCTAAAATCACATAAACGAGCGGATACGGAGGCTATCATTGGTGGAGATGGTTCAAGAACTTCTGCGCCAAGCTCCTCCCAAAGGCTTGAAGCACTCGCTAGTATCTTTGAGGTGGTGTTCTTAAGCTGGTAAATTTTTATCTCAGGCGCAGGAAGCCTCTCGGCTTTTTTGAAAACATCATCGTAGCTGAATTTATTAGGGGGGCCTGGTATGTAAATTAAACTCGGATTTTTGGCAAGTCGCAAAATAATATTGCAGAAATAGGCGGTTTTCGACGATTGTTTTTGAAGTGGTGTTTGATGAGATGCCATTAAAACTTTTCTGCAAAAATCGATAAGAATTTTTCTATTCTCGCTATCTTTTGACTCTTCAGACGTCGCAAGTGTAAAATAATCTGAGAAATACAACATCAATTCCCCGTCAGGAGTATCCATTTTTAATGCCTTCATGGCGTCCTCTCTGACAAACCACACTCTAGGATTAAATTCGCGCCATTTTGCTGATAACATATGAATATCTATTGTATCTGTATTTAGCTGACCAATATTCACGCCTTCAAACGTCTCTGGAATTTCCAAATTAATCGGGACTAACTCTAACTCTGATAACGTTTCATGACCTCTGACCATTCTTGCTGCATCAGTCAATGCTGCTTGAATCTCAGCACAACGCTTCTTGTAGACTTCAGGCAAATTCTGCCTTGTTTGTTGAAGGGCATTGATAGCAACTAATTCTTTACGGAGCATCTTAAGACCTAGCATTTGCCAGGAAAAACCAAGTGCTCCAAGTGCTTTTGAAGTACCCTCAGGTGGAGTTGGGATGGTAAAATGATAGTAGTCTAGCAGGCTCTTTTTTTCATCGTCGTGAAGCTTAAAACTATACTCCAAGCTTCGATCCATGTTTTGATAACGAGAGTACAGTTGCTGTAAATCGCGATTGAATTCACTGTAGAATAGCTTTAATTGTTTGAAACGTACTTCTTTATAAATACCATCAGGCGTAGTAGTATCAAATAGTTGGTCTGGAATTTGCAGCTCTTTTTCAGGGCTGTATGCACTGGTATAAAGTGCGAGCGCTTTTAATTTACAGGCAACATATGCTGGTGTATTAGGACGTGAATCTTCGTCATTATCCTCCAGCAAGTAGGGCAAAGACCTAACAATTAGCTCTAGCATGGAGAGCTCATCAACCGTTCCTTTTAAGCCCCCCAGTCTGTTTTTGCAATCTTCAAGTACCATATGCGCCTTATCAGGCTGATGTGCGCATAAATAAACATAACAAAGGTATAAAGCATTTGATGGGGTATCGGCCAGCGGCAGTCCATCCGGTCCTAGTTCATATCGGATGAAGTGCTCGGTACCACTATATTGCCATGGCAATAACTCCTTTTGACCTTGTTCTGCAATTTTTGCCACAACTTTAGTTGGAATCTCTGCCAAAAGATCTGGTTTTAAACGATGAAATTCAGTTAACTGCGAAGCTTCCCCGGTATTTCTATAGGGTTGTAAAGGCATTAGGCAAGAGCGTTTTTTACTATGAATATCCTCAAAAATAAGCCCAGAAGCTTCTGGAATAAGCGCATTCATCTGACCCACTAAACTTAAATCAGGTGAGTCTTCTATCACTATACTTACCTCACCCAAAGGATTAAGGTGTGCAAGTAGCGTAATGCCATAGCGTCCTAGTTTGACGCGATACTCATGGTCCTTTTCGCAAATAACGACAAAATCCTGACTTTCAAATTGTAGAAGTAGATGATGAATCCATGTTTCTCCACCACATACATTGTATCCTGTAGACTCTCCTTTTTGATTTAATTCTTGTATTTTCCAGGCAGTAGGATCTGAGGGGGTGGTGAGGCATTGATAGGTAGGTTGATTTTGTTCTGTTAAGAGTATTGTTTTGGGTTCTTCTGTTGAAACCCAAAGTGCTGTATTACGTTGTTTTAAAATCAATGGCAAATCAAGTGTGATGGTCTCGCTATCCAGACCAAAGGCTTTTTTCTGTGCCAAACTTTGGTCGTGAAGTTCAAACCATTCGCTCTTGCCATTCACAGTCCATTGCTTCTGAACTCTAAAAAGGCCGTCTTCACCGGCTTGAATAAATCTGAGGGTGCCGCCAGCTAATTCAAATATCTTTTTATCACTCGTGCAAAAACAAGGCTCTAGATGTTCAACACCCAAATAAGGAATGACTCGATGACCTAAAATTTTAAGAGGGATGGGCAAGCAAGCCAAGCCTTCTTGGTTAAAAACCAAGCCTCTCTGCAGATCCACCCTGTAAGGTGTGATGGTATTCTCGCTTCTCATTACAACATTATAAAAACCATTGGCTTGTGTCTTCACACTTTGGCATTCGCCTAAGGCCAACTCTTCTAATGCAAGACTTATCAAACCTTCGAGGCGTTCAGGCTCGTATTGAGTGAGAATGCGTTTAAATTCTTCCTTTATACATTCGATATCGAAGTGATTCGCCATATCAAAAAGGGCACTGGGATTGTTATGGGCATTCATGAATAAATAGGAGGAAATAAGACAACGGAGATTATCATCGTTCAACATGATTTCTGGTTGGGCTTTATAGATAGCCATCGCAGTTAAAAATTGATATTGATGAAGCGTCTGTTTAATTTGAGATGTGTTTTCTTTATCGACCTCTAGAGTACTCAATAAACGCGTTTGCAATCCTCTTAGTTTCTCCAATCCTAATTCAGGATTCCATTTTGCAATATAGCTATAAACAAGGTAGCTTTCCCGAATAAAAAAAAGTGTTTCTTGAGAACTAAATCCGTTTTCAGAAAAGTGTTTTAGACCATCATTAATAAATGCTTCAAACTGAATCAAAAAATCGTGGGGGCCCTCATCCAATAAATCAAGTAACAATCCAGGCTGAAAAATATTCGCTTCACAATATGTTTGATTAGATGCATCTGCTAATTTAGATAAATGCTGTTTAAAATAATCAAGCGTGAGTTTAATTTGATTTTGGCTTGAGCCTCTGAGTTGAAAATATTCACGACTAGCCACTTCTTTTCTATCAATATGGCGAGCTCTTAGCAGCGCCTCCGATATTTTCGAAGGGCTAAGATCGTTTGCCCATGTTAAAGAGGGAGGATAAAGCTGAATAGCATTGTCACGACAATACGGTTTGACTTTTGATTCAAAGTGATTGAAATCCATCGTTAAAGCCCCTTTGGAAGGAGCATCATCCTCAAGAGGGTATTTGCTTTGCAACAAAGAAATATTAAGTTTTTGAGCACTTAATTTACTTAAGACTGACTCGATTGAAACTATTGAATATTGATATTTCAAGGTTATTTCTGGTGGTTCCATAAAGTTTGTTAAGAAACTTTGAGAAGAATTATAAAAACAACGTTCTCTTTTTTTTTCTAAATCATATTTATCAAGCAAAGGCCGAAACTTTGGCATCAAGCGAATGGAGGTTATATTTTGGGTGAATGCATACAATCCCTGTAAAGAGTGTTTTTCGATGGTATCACGCAATGCTCTTTCTGACGGTGGCTGATACATCGTAGATAAGAGGATGGATAGCTCAGGTTCAGAATCTATGATGCCTTTATAAAACTTTTCTAATGAAGATGTGGTGTACGAACCATTATCTAAATAAAGACGTTCTAGGTCTTTTAAGCGGCGATCAACACTAGGATCTAAGCTCGCAAGGAAGGGATTTGATTTGTTGAGTCTAAATAGGGAGGTTAGAAAGGTATCTCTTAATGTTATGTGAGGGGTTATTGCGTTACCCTTGCTAGGATCAAAAGGGAACTTGCCTGCTACATAATCAACTACAGCCATTGCACTTAGACCTACCACAATCATTTTAGGCACAACAACATTGTTCCCCACCGTTTGGCAAGCTGCACTGTAAGTTTGCTGTAAGTCACTGATTAACTGGTAAAATGTTGGTTCATCTTCAGCATGAATTCCAGAGTAAAAATCAATGGGGTGAAAAAATACATCATCTGTTTCTGGGATGGGTAAACTGTTAAACATCGTCTCCAGTCGCTCAATGATTACCTGAGGTTGATTTAAGTCGCTCAAACGTCTACAGTCTTCTATCAAATCCTTCAAATCTTGAATTAATGAAGTGCCTCCTCGAAGTTTACGCTCCTTAGGTAGTTCCGTTGAAGTTGTGGCTGTAGGATCTTCGTTTAAAGTACCTAAGGTAATCGGTAAAGTCTCGAACTTAAATTCAGTGACAGGTCTATCGCCTGGATGAAGAGACAAGACCTCAATGGCTTCAATAGCGGGCTTATTTTGTTCTAAAAATTTGCGATATTCTTGTAGTTTCCTTAATTGATCGGCAATAAATGTGTCTTCAAAAAGGCCAGGAATATTTAAGGTTCGTACCAACGTATCCATTGCATGCTTTAATAAATTTTGAACACCTGGGTCACTAAGTTCATCAGGATTGTCTTTCAGAACCTTCATGTAATCGTTCAAGGCATAATACTTAAACCCATAAATAAAACGTTGGTACTCTTCTAAGCTTTGAAATTTCTCCTTTAGCATTTGATGCAGAGAGCGCTGTGCACATGTTCCAGATAATTGTGAGGCGGTGAATGCATGTTTTCGTTCGTGGGAAATTGGTTTTGGCTTTGCATCTAAAAATGTAATTCGAGAGATCACCTCGTGATAAAGTTTATCCTCGTTGAAGGATTGCTCTTTCATATGGCGTAATTTAGGCAATTGAGCCTTAAGTAAGCCATGAATATACTGAGCAAGCTGATCTTGATCGACTGCTTCTGGTATTACATAAGCCAGCACTGGATAGTATAGCTCTCTATCTTTAGCAGATACTCGCTCATGATTCTCAATGCCTGCCCCAGAGTTATGAATATGTAATTCGAGCCCCGAAGAGGTTTTTCTAAATTGGTAGATCATTGCATGTCCACTACCGCCCCCTCCGGGTACCCAACCACCAGGTAGTGAGTATTCTTCATTCGTTTGTAACCGATTGATACTTTTAGCAATATCTTGGGAAAGCCTCTCCAGTTCCTCGCTCGGATTTTTATCTCCGGGTGATGCATATCGCTTAGGATGGCCAAGTTTTTTAATTTCAGATAATTTTTCTTCAACCTTAACGAGGGTTAACAAACTTTTCTGGATGGCCCCCACCTCTGGAATAGTTTTATCTAAACTGCTGCAATAGCGGGCTAAGTACTCAATGGTTCGATTAAATTGAGTTCCTTCAAGATGATAAGTACCAGCAAGAAATGGGTCATTTTCGATGTGTGAAAATAGGGATAAATCGATTGGATCACCCGCTGTTGTACTTTTGAGAAATGGTCTTCTAGGCATTATTTTCCACCATCGTGATTCGACAAACCCACTATGATCAATATTAGCACATGAAGATCGGATGTTCTAGTTGTCTGTGGGTGTGGTGGTGTCGTACTG
>JBIIJL010000104.1:0-5994 GCA_044233795.1 Legionella sp.
GCGCATGCTCTGTCATTGTTTATACCTTCGAGTAATTCAACCGACATCTCATCATCTCAGGCTAGATTAGCTCATTCTGCCACTATGCAAATGAATGCTTCTGGTGGTGCAAACATTGGGTTGAGTTTTGGTTTTCTCCCTTACATAATTAGTATTCTCATTGTTGGTATTGTTATTATTGCTCTTGCATATGCTATTAGTAGCGCATTGAGTCGCTTTAGAAGATCAGAAAATCAAAATCTTGTTCTTGTTGAAAATGATGTTGCAAAAGAGCCAAAAACCTCTGCTCATAAGTGCTCACTAGGCGCTTCTACCAATAGAGTACGAGATACTTCCACAATTGACCTGCAAGAGACTGATGAAAAAAGAAAGCACACTGTTTACAGAGATTGCTCGGAAAAGCTCGACCTGCATAAATGCAAAACGCCTAGGTTTTTCAATGAGGCAGCATCAGCAAGGGGGCAAGTAGAGCCTTTGCAGAATAGTATCTACACCCTGTAGATGAATAGTGAATTTTCTACGTACCTTGTTATACGGTATGGTGCGCTTAACATACACCATACCTGAGAAATTACAGTAATTTTGAGCATACCGCGATCATAAATTGTGTACTTGGCTAAAAATACAACCACAATAAAAAAACAGGTTGTCTATTTCACATTGGTTGTACTTGTTCTGAGCTATAAAATACCTGCTAGTATCATAAAGAAAAACATTTTTCCCTGTTCAGTAATTCATCAAACTCAATGGCGCTATCAGGTTTCGCCCAAAAATGAAATTTATGACGTTTAATTTCACAAACCTGCTTAATCTCTTTTATGTATTGATTTAGAAGACTTGGACTCCATGATGCTTCATCTGACATTTTACTTGAGAGTTTACTAAGCAATGATAATTTGTGGGAGGCATGGCCATTGGTCCAACGATGTCCATTTCCATTCTCAATATTATCGATGAGTTTTTTTAGGATTGTTTGCAAGAGTATTGGCTCATTGCCAGCCGGAGGAGTAAAAATAATCTTAGCTTGAGGCTCTTTAGCCTCTTTAGCGAGTGGCGGCTTACTTTCCTCCGTTACAATTTGTTTTAACTCTTGCATGTGACTGAGCAATCTTCTCGTACTTAAAAGCCCCTTAATATCTTTAATAGACCTAAGGTGTGCGTAGGTCACTGGCATATCATCCTCACACTCAGTAATGGTGATAAGATGTTTAACATGTTTAAGTAAAAGTTTGTCTCCATTCATAAGACGAACTTCTTCTGTTGAGCCTTCTGATACTTTATGCTGAAAATGGCGCAAGTTCTTTTCAGCATGCCCATATTCGCTATTGAGATCGGTGTAATAAATGTCCCCTCCATCCGTGCCAATGACGACTTTGATATTGAGGAGCAACATGATAGCAAGTGGGTATTGGTGTCTCTTTTCAATAATGCCGGTTTCTTTATTACTGGACAAACAACACTCAATGAAATATCCATTTCTAGCACATGTGACCATATTTTCTATTCCCATATGTGTGCCATGGCCAATACGGATAGTTTTTCCACGCAGTTCGTCTTCCCTTGTATTTAAATATTGCAGTAATCTATCTACATTTTCTTTTCCTTGTTCTGGGAAAACAGTTTCACCCATATGAAAGCGAATGATTTGCGCATTTCCACGTAGTGCTAACTTTAAATATTTTGATACATCACCTTGATCGAAATCAAATTCTTCACCGCAGTAGTCAACTGATCTAGCACTAACGCGTAACGCGTGAATGTCCCCCCCCCTAAGATATCCGCGCGTATTATGTAGTATTGTACACTCGTGTATGTTGGTGGTTTTTGAAGGAGGGTTCCCAAAAGATTGGACATCATAAATTATGCCTTGATTTAGGAGCGCATCTTGATATTTTTTAGGTTTTGAAGCAGCTCTAAGTTCTACATAAATTGCATTAAAGTCGGGTAGTAATAAAAGAAGATCAGATGCATCAATTTGTTTTACATAAATACTGTTGAAGTGGTGGTGCGGATCGAAAGGGGTCATACCAATATGAGGTTGATGAACGCTTGATAATAGAGTTAATTTTCGCTTAATGAAATGGCGAGTTAAACTGTGCGCTTTATTTGATATAGTATCATCAGGATCTTTCCGAGCTGATTTTTTTAGCAATTGAAACAAAAAAGTCTCGAAGATTTCTTGGTAATAAGTTGATGTTATAAGAGACAGGTATTTTTTTTCACTTATACATTGTTTTACGAATTGTATTTCTGAAGGTGGTATTGATCTCTTTCGACAAGCGATTATTTGGCTATTACTGAGAGGTAGCATTAAATGTTCTCTTAATAATTAGATATATTGATACATATTATCTCCTACATATCTTAAGAAAATATTAACCATGTTGTTTTTTTAGATCCAAGTGTGTAAAATATATAGAGTTCGAATTTCTGGATAGGGTTCATAAGGGCTGATGTTCATTCCTAGAGATCTTCGAGGAATTGAATATGAATTTCTTAACTTGCTAATCCTAGGGGCTGTTGACAATTCGTTTCATCGTCAATGACTCTCCATGGCAATACTTCGCCTCAACCCTCGTCCGGCATAAAGACGTTAACATACTACTTAAACTCCTAACGCGTGGGGGAGAGATAGAATTATTCTGAAAAATCCGCGTTCAAATTAAGATTGAGAATACTGAAAAAATTTTTAGGGACATTTCCAACGCAAATGACAGCTGTGTACTATAATTATATTATTATAAATTATGTGCATCAATCAACGGACGCGGTACTCAATTTGTTTAATTTATTGAGCTTATCAAGGAGTCAAGTTCATGAATTCATACTTTTTATTAACAAGACGACGGTTGATAATTAGCTGCCTGGCAGCTGTTGTATTCCTATTCGGTACAGCACAGGCTTCGGATGTTGGAAATCAGAATACAGGGGCGAGTAATTGCGGGAGGTGTATTCTTCCTGCCGGTTGCAATACTCATAGTGGTGGGCATGTGGATTCAGGAGAAACTTACTGTCGTTAATAAGCAATGGCAACCAAGGTTATAAAGCAATACTTTCAGTTGACCGACACAAGCATTTTCAATTGGGTAATGATTCCCCAGAAAAATAGTTAGCTATGCTATTATATGCATATATAGGTAGAGCCAGTGCTATCATTATAGCTAGGCCCAATAACATTTCGCTCAATAGAATGGGTGCCGCTATGATGCCCGCTGCCACTCTGAGCGAGGTGTGAAGATCTTCCTTGATAGCTAGTCTCCATAAATAAGAAGCCATAACTGTTACTAAACTAAGATCTAATAATCCAAAAGCAAACAAGCCCGTATATTCAGTATCAAACTGTTTTCCCATCACAAGATGATAAGCACATTCATAACGAGTACTTAAGCTTGAAGAAGGTGAGAAGAATAATCCCACATGCCGATATCGGTTTTCACTAATAAATTGCCTTATTTTTTTTACGCTAAAGTTTCTAATATCCGCACTTTTTACAAGCTGATCTTCAATTTGATTTTCGTCTGCATTCATGCGAAGTATAGCAATAACTTTATCTTGAGCGTGCTCTCTGGGTGGAAAATCGTACTCGACCGCTTTAGCAATAAGCCTTCCTATTATTGGAGCGCCTTGCTTGTTGGGCTCGATTTGGAGCGTATGATTTCCACCCAAGGGATTTAAGGAAGAAGTGACATCGGCAAAAACAACCTCAATATCTTTAGTAGCTGCATAGTCTAAGACCTCCCTGTAAAGCTCATTCATGGTTTCTTCAACTGCAGTAAAAGGATCTTGGTTTCTTCCTTCTGAACGCGCTAGATGAGAAAATCCAGTGTATATAAAATAAGGTGTGAACTCTGTGATAGCAGGATAATATTGAGATAACAACACAATGCGGCTAAGGTTAGGGTTAGTCAAAATTAAATTATCAATAATGTTTTTATAGTCTTCCAATAAGGTGTCTTTAACGTTCTTAAAGGCTCTTTTAATGTTAGGTTTGGCTTGATCCGGCGTTATTCTAAAAAGTAGTTGAGCGTAGTTTAATTGCCTGCGTAAGGTTCCCATTAACGCTTCACGATAATTATTGCCAGCCACGCTCAATACAGCAACATCTGTGCCCCATGCTGCAACAGAATCAAGTTGATGAACATAAATTTGCGGGTGATCAGGATCTGATGGAAGAACTTTATTTAAACGACAACGATGCATCAAATCAGCTGTGGTTGCGCCATCAACGGCAAAATTACCAATATCATATGAATGAGTATTTTCATTATTTGCTAATGCTATGGCAGTTTGATGAGTAACGGTATGCGTTTTCTCAGCGTAAGATATGCCTTTTTGTATCCAATATCCATTGTCTAACGTAGAGTCACCAAGTAATGCGACTTTAATCGTCGGTGTACCTGGCTTTCCGGTAACCTGCTTTAACCTGCCAGTTGTTGTAGGGTAGTTTGTCCCTATAGACTGTGAAGAATTTCGAATATTTTTCATGATGCATAGTATGGAGGAGAAAGAAGTCAGAATTATTACATTTGTCACTCTTTATGGCTATAGTTTGTAAAAAACAGGCTCTACCCCAAATAAGGGGGCACTTTAATCAAGTTAGTTTACACTAACGCCTTGATTTGACGATCAAAAGGAGATTAAAGTGCCACGCAGTAATAGTATCCTAAATTTACCTGGTTTTTCTATCCTAAAAATCAGTGGAATTGACCGAGTAGTATTTGAATTGGAATATGCTTGGGTTTTACGTTGTGCTCATTGCAACAGTAAGCGCGTACGTAAGAAGTCCAGTTATATTCGAGAGGTCCATCATGAGTCGATAGGGCATAGAAGAAGCTTGTTGAGATTTAAAGCGTATAAGCTTTATTGTAATGACTGTAAACGTTATGGAAACCAGCGTTTTCCAGGCATAGATAAATATCAACGGTCTACAGAACGATTAAAAAAAGAAGTTTTTTATCATCATACGCAAGGTATATCTCAAAAAGACCTGGCCCAGCGAGTCAAGCATGGCAAGGCCACTATAGAACGTTGGTATAAGGCCGTATATGAAAAAGAAAACAGGGAGTTACAAAATAAATCATGCCCCCGTGTTTTGGGCATAGATGAGCATTTTTTTAGTCGTAAACAAGGCTTCGCTACAACCCTATGTAATTTAGGAAATCATACGATATTTGATATTGTAAAAGGGCGTAGTGAGTCAGATTTACGTGATTATTTGGCAGCATTACAGGGCAAAGAGCGCGTTAAAGTCGTTTGTATGGACCTAAGCAGCACCTACCGTTCTATTATTAAAAAACATTTCCCGAATGCCAAAATAGTGGCTGATAGATTTCATGTCATTCGTTTAATACAGCATCAATGTATGATGACGTATCGTGAGCTCTCCGATAAGGTAAAAAGTAATCGAGGCATCCTCGCCCTGTTAAGAACAAGGCCTGACAGGCTTACACCACAACAATTAATAAAGCGAAATGCTTTCCTTGCCCAACATCCAGCGATTGATGCGATTTATCAATTTCAACAGCAATTACATGCGTTGTTGATGCATAGGTCTATGAATAAAGACTGGTGTCGGAAAGCTATACCTGGCTTCTTAGACATGATGGATGCATTGAAAAAAAGCCCGTTTAAAGCTCTAGCCACCTTAGGTAAGACACTTTACCTATGGCGAGATGAGATTGCTCGTATGTGGCGGTTTAGAAAGTCTAATGGGATTACAGAAGGGTTTCATCGCAAGATGAAGTTGATTCAACGAAGAGCTTATGGCTTTAGAAACTTTGAAAATTACAGAATTAGGGTTAGAGTTCTATGTGCTTGAGAAAGTGCCCCCGTAAATGGGAAAGAGCCAAAAAACACTCAATTAGTACTTTAACAGAATCTTGATTTTACTCTAAAAAATGGCGCGCCCGGAAGGATTCGAACCTCCGACCCTCTGGTTCGTAGCCAGATACTCTATCCAACTGAGCTACGGGCGCGTCGTATTGGCGGAGAGGG
>JBIIJL010000034.1:0-20719 GCA_044233795.1 Legionella sp.
ATGGTTTTTGCATCGGAACAATAATCTAAGGCATCATCAATTAACTGAAATGCATTGCCAAGGTGAAGGCCATAATCATACAATGCTGTTTGTATGTCTTCGGGTGATTTTGAGACAAGTGCGCCAAGGGATGCCCCTGCTGCGAATAGTAACGATGTTTTCGCTTTAATAACATCGAGGTAATCTTCTAAAGACAGGGCAAAGTTGTGGCGGTTATCCATTTGTTTGAGTTCACCACAACCAATCTCAAGTGAAATGTCTGTTAATAGTTGCATGATCTTTAGGTCGCCGACGTCAATCATTAATTGCATGTATTGCGTGAATAGAAAATCCCCAACCAAAATGCTTGCCTTGCTACCCCAAATTTCATTTGCAGTCTTTCGGCCACGTCTTAGGCTTGATTCATCGATGACATCATCATGTAATAGCGTTGCAGTGTGAAAAAATTCTAGTCCCGCCGCAAGCAAAATGTGATCTTGGCCCTGGTAATTGCAGGCACGGCTAGCAAGTAGAACCAGTAATGGACGTAACCGTTTGCCGCCACTTTCTATGATGTGATTTGCAAGGTTATCGAGAGTGCTAATGTGTGTATGTATTTTTTCGTGGATGAGCGTGTTAACGGCTGTATAATCTGGTAACACCAAAGACCGCAGATGATGGAGATCCATCGAACACTTCCCACAAAATTGAATTCAAGCATGCTAAGCGCCGCCCTTTCTAAAGTCAAGAATAAAGGCTGGTGCGAGGGGTGGTTGCTTGACCAAAACCCGAACTTCTTTTAATAATGTATGCACCAAGGATTGAAAAGTGAGCGACGATGAAGCTTTACGATTTGTTTTCCTGGATGTTGGAGCAAACCCAAGTCCTTCCTGAGGTTGAAGAGCTGTGCACAGAAGCTAGGTGTGAGTTAGAGTTAGCATGTGTGAAGAAGCAACGTGATATATTAATTCCTGAACTGCGTGTTGCCCATTTCGGTAAAGCACGAGATAAAGCGGCTCAATTACAAGCGCAGATACATTTTCATGACGCATATTTAAATTTTTTAAAGCTTTGTGAACAAATTTTGAAGTCTGATTCAACGACTCATCCTTATGCATTAGCCTTAAGCTATCTGTCTTCAAAAGAATTTAAAGCGTTAGAGTGTCAAACAAAAGATGGCATCAAGGCTAAACTTTTTTTTGCTTTCTTAAAGGTGCAAAAAGAAGCTGCGGTAGCTTTTTACTATAAAAATCGTGAGCAATTTGCTGGAATAAAAAATTTAGAACAAGCAATAGTTGTTGAAAACCATTTGGCAAACCTTACGTTATTTTTAAGCCCAGAGCAGAATCCAATGGGTATCACTCCACTATTTAGATCATTTGTAGACGATACTGAACGTTATGTTTCGGTCATTCTATGGCTGCTTAAGCGACGAGTTTTAGTAGAGGAAATATTAGAATTCAATCTGTTGCAAAATTTTATGGCATACCATT
The DNA here is from genome assembly GCA_044233795.1 of Legionella sp. Taxonomy (GTDB): domain Bacteria; phylum Pseudomonadota; class Gammaproteobacteria; order Legionellales; family Legionellaceae; genus JBIIJL01. Next base: position 1,473 of record JBIIJL010000034.1, read on the forward strand.
TGGCGTGGGTTGGTACAGAAGTGAGTCAGCTGACATCTTTTTATGAATTGCTGGCGATGTTTCCTGAAACCCAAGAGCTGATGACAGCCGCGTATGGTGTTAGAACGGAGGAACGAGGATTTTATAGTGAAGAAGAGGGCGCACATTCTTTTAATATTGTAGGAGCTAAGTGCGAGAATTCAACACTTCGACGTGTGACCACTCGATTACCTTCGTTGCGATTTACCCCAACCCCAGCAAATGTGTTTGGATTGTATCAACTTTTCGAAGTCGATTTTCTGACCCCAGCGGTGGTGTGGTGTGTAAGACATCATCATCCAGATTGGCAGGGCGCTCTGAAAGAGCTTTTAAATCGCGAAGATGTTGTTAAAGGCCCGCTTGCGCTACTTATTCAACGGATAGCAAATAATTGTAGTCCTCTTATTATCGAGACATTAGCTTCGCTTATTGACGATGATAACTTGCATCGAATGCTTAAATATCGTAAGTGGGCGGTTTTACATTTTTTGCCGTTTAAACCAACTTTACGAACCCACATTGATCAAGAGAATATGGCAGATTTTCTTCAACAGCTGACATCTGATAATGCCGCTTTTATGGATGTAATCCCGGCACTGGTTGTGCTGTTGAACACGTTTTGTGGGGTAAATGAATCGAATGCCATTTTGGTTTATGAAGCCTTGATTGAATTGGTATTGTGTCATCCTGAATGTTTCGATGATGATGATCTTAATCGAGAGTTAAGAAAATTTAAGGGGTACGCTACCATTCTTTTAAAACAAGAAGAGCGGTTGCTAAAAGTATTTGATGATTGTCTTAACGAGGCAGTCATGATCACTCCAATCACACAGGCCAGCTATTATCGTGTTGAAGATTCATGGCTTGAAACATCGCGCAAGCTTTCGGCATTAAAGCAGATAGCTCCTCGGGTTATCAAAGGCTCTGTTGGTGATAAATATAATATGCAAGTCGATGTTTTGTTGCGCTATTTTTCTTTGCATCCTGAAGCGTTTCATCTAGATGATTTGATGAGCACTTTTGGTATTACGCTTGAAGTATTAAGTGAAGATGTGACTGAATGTCATCGATTGCTCGTTGAGCTATTATGTAGTATCGATAATGATAAAGTTCGTCAGGACATCTTGAAAATTTTAACGCCTTGTGCCGGCTGGAATGAAAAAAAATACGGTGAACGAAGCCTACTGAATCGGGCAGTGGCAAAAGGTAATCTTGGTTTGGTACGGTGGTTGGGGGGGCGGAATTTGTTTAAGCGAGATGAGATTGCAGAAGCCATACCACTCGCAGCTTCACTTCGTTGTTGGCCGATTATTGAGTATTTTTGTACCTCCCCAGCCCATAAACCCCAACAAATGCACCTAAGAGAACTGTTGCCAATCGCTGCAGGAGATGGGCAATTTGATCTAGTCAAACTCTTGTGTGAACGCAATATTAAACACCTGACTGAGCGTTCAGTTGTTATGGCATTTATGCGGGCAGCAGAGTCTGACCATACTGAAATTGTACGATTCTTAAGTAAACTGGACAGTCATCCTCCATCAGATACGATCAAGGCCAAAACGTTAAAAACAGCAGTTCGAGCTGAATGTTTCAATGTTGTCGATTTCCTTGGTAATTTGCCACACAACGCTATCATTACTGCTGCAGTGGAGCATGCGTTGTTTTATGAGGTGATGCACGACAGACTACCCGCCGTAGAGAGATTATGTCGTTTAGAAACCAATACGCCACGTTTATCAAAAATGGAAGATGCCTTTGTTAGTGCGATCCGTTATGGGCATGTACGCATAGCCGGATTTCTTTCTCATCTGCCGAATATTACTCTTGGTCAACAAACATTCAATGCCGCGTTGAGTGTGGCAATGGTGCAGGGATCTTTATCATCAGTTGTTTTTTTATGTAGCGAAGAAAGGGGTTGTCCAAGTGTGCATGCCAGAGAACAAGCGGTACTAAAAGCCGTGAAGCTTAATCGGCCTGATTTGTTGCGGATTGTGTGTTTTTCAAATGGAAAATTACGTGAAGATGTGAAGATAGAAGCGATGATGAAAGCGACAAAAGCAGGGTATTTGCAGATCGTTGAACATTTTATTCCGATGACCTCACCCCATTTACTTAACCAAACTTTTCATATGGCGGCTCAATATGGACAACTCAACGTGATGAGGCTTTTGGCAAAACACTGTCCTCCCACGCGGGCCTCCATCCTGATAGCTTTACAAAAAGCTTCATTAAATGTGCAAGATCGGGTGATAAGCTATTTACATTTGTTGTTATCAGCAACCTCTTTTCGCGGTGAAATTTCATCACGCGATATGGGCTTAAAAAAAAGCACGAGTCTTAGTTCTTTGGTATCACAGGGGATTTTTCGCCCACGTCGTTTTAGTAGTGTCTCTGAGTATAAAGCGAGTGGGCCCAATCTTGTGGCTTAACATGAAATGGCATGAAAACTAGCCCCGTCTGGCCAATAACGCATTGGCTACCTTGGATTGATTCCTTCGTCCAAGTACCTTACAGATCATGTCACCTGCAGTTACAATTTTATTGATATCAACTCCTGTATCGATGCCTAGGCTCTGCATGAGGTAGAGGACATCTTCTGTGGCGACATTGCCGGTGGCGCCTTTCGCATATGGACAACCCCCAAGTCCTGCAACAGAGCTATCAAATCTTGATATGCCGCTATTTAATGCTTGATATATATTGGCGATGGCTTGTCCATACGTATCATGAAGATGTAGCGCGATATTTTTTAATGGCATGATGTTTGATATAGACTCAATAAGTGATTTTGCTTGCTTAGGGCTTCCTACCCCAATTGTATCTGCAAGGCTTATTTCATCGACCCCAAGCTTGACCAGCTGTTCTGTAACCTCCATGACATTTTTCATAGCAATCTCCCCTTCATAAGGGCAACCAAATGCGCACGAAATATAGGCGCGAACATATACGTTATGCGCGCGAGCAAGTGCTATGACTGATGATATCCGCTCTATGCTCTTGGCTATCGAACAATGGATATTGTGTTGATTAAATGTCTCACTGGCAGCAGTGAATACAGCAATGTGGGAGAGATCTGCATCAATGGCTTTCTGCATACCCTCATCATTTGGAATAAGCGCAAAAAAATTCACACCATGCGGTCTGTCTATTTTTTGCATGACAGCAAAGCCATCGGCAAGTTGCGGGATGCGCTCTGGAGAGACAAAGCTTGTAGCCTCAATCAACTGAAGACCGCTATGACTTAATTGATTAACAAGGTCGATTTTAATTGAGGTTTTGACATTGCTCGGCTCATTTTGTAGACCATCGCGCGGGCCTACTTCAACGATGGTCACCTCAGGGGTATGTGACATGTTTCTCCTAAGCATGCAAAGTTATTGCAATGAGTTCACTTCCTTCACTCACTTGTTCACCCACACCAAAAAATATCTCTGCTATCAAGCCATCATTTGGGGCGTGGATGGTATGCTCCATTTTCATAGCTTCAAGAACCATAAGTGGCTCACCCATCGACACAGTATCGCCTAACTGTTTTAAAATAGCGACCACTGTCGCAGGCATTGGGGCTTTGAGCTCATGACTTGTTGCGGGGCTTATTGTTCTCGAGGTACTACCCTGACTTTGTCTGACTTTGACCTGTCCTTCCTCGGTGAAAAACCATAAGGTATTATCGGTGCTCTGATAAAAAGCTTGTTTGGTTTCCTGTCCATCATGAAGGATAATGTGGTCAGGAGTCATCGAAGTTGTTATTTCTATCAACTTATCATTTAGAAACAGTTGAAATGTGTGGTTGTTATTTGGCCAGATGGTAAGTGTATATTCTTCTTCTTCGATAAGAAACGTAGATTTCCAATGACTTTTTTGGTGCATTTGCCAGGAAAATGTGTCAGCTAACAGCGGATCGAGCTTTTTATAGTAGCAACTTAGATATTCAAAACTTGCTGCACTCAACAAGGCCCAATAGAGCGAAGGGGTTTTGATGGTGATAGTATTTTTAGTGAGAAAATTTGTATTGATTTGAGCGTTGATAAACTGCTCATGGTGAACGATAGCCTTTAAAAAGCCCATGTTGGTTTTTAGGCCACCAATATGATAATGCGCTAGTGCTTGTTGAATGCGCTTTAGTGCGGTAGGTCGATCATCGCCCCAGGCGATCAGTTTTGAAATCATCGGGTCATAATACATCGAAATATGGGACTGTATTCTCACACCGCTGTCAAGCCGAGTGCCTTCTCCACATGGTTCTTTTAGATATTGTATTTGACCTATAGATGGCACAAATTGGTGAGTTGGATCTTCTGCATAAATACGACACTCAATGGCATGGCCACATCGTTTGATATTTTCTTGAGATAAGGGTAAATGAAGGTTAAACGCAATAGAGATTTGCCATTCAACCAAATCAAGATTTGTAATCATTTCTGTGACTGGATGCTCAACTTGAAGTCTGGTGTTCATTTCCATGAAATAAAAATGCTCATTTTCATCTACTAAAAACTCAACAGTTCCTGCCCCTCTGTAATCTATTTCTCGCGCAACGGAAACCGCTGCCTTGGTTAGCTGCTCCCGAAGTACCTCTGATAGCCCCCAGGCAGGTGCTTCTTCAATAATTTTTTGGTGGCGCCTTTGTATTGAGCAGTCTCGCTCGAATAGATGAACTACATTGCCATGGTTATCTGCCATGATTTGTATTTCAATGTGGCGCGGATTGACGATGAGTTTTTCAATCAGCATCGTTTGGTCTTTGAAGCTTGATTGTGCTTCGCGTCGTGCGCCTGCCAGAGCTTCCTTGAAATCTTCTAAACGATCGACCTGACGCATCCCCTTACCGCCACCGCCGTTGGCTGCTTTTATAAGAACAGGAAAGCCTATTCGCTCGGCTTCATTAAGGAGCTTAACGTCAGTTTGGTCTTCGCCATGGTAGCCTGGGGTGAGGGGGACGCTGGTTTTTTCAAGCAGTTGTTTGGCCAATTGTTTAGAGGCCATGGCCTTCATCGCTGAAACGGATGGACCTATAAATATGATCCCTGCCTCTTCGCAACGTTTGGCTAATTCGGGATTTTCAGATAGAAATCCGTATCCTGGATGGATGGCTGAAGCCTTGCATAAAATAGCAGCATTAATAATTTCATCAATGTTGAGGTAACTCTCTGAAGCTTGCGCCTCGCCTATAAAAACTGCCTGATCGGCAAGTGTCACATGTAAGCTATCTTTGTCAGCACTCGAATAGACTGCAATTGATGCAATACCCATTTTGCGAAGTGTTTTGATAATGCGACAAGCAATTTCTCCGCGATTGGCAATTAGGATGTTGTTAAACATATTGTCCTTAGATGGATGGGCCTGGTCATGATTTAGTGTGTTTTTCAATGAAGGCCTTCAAGCCCTGCTGACCTTCAGGTGATACTCGCTGTTTTGCAATTAACCCTGCAGTAAGGTGCTCTAAAGCTTCGTTAAGCGGGCGCCCTGACACTTGGCGAACCAAAGATTTAATTGCTTTTACAGCCATAGGAGCATATGCCTTGATAAGTTCACTTAGCGCGAGGGTTTTAGCTAGAAGTTCAACTCTTGGCACACATTGGTTGATAAGTTGTAACTCTAAAGCGCGGTGCGCATCAAATACCTCGCCTGTTAGAAAGAGTGAGAGCGCCGCTCGCTCACCAATGGCTTTGATAATATAAGGGCTTATCACTGCAGGGATGAGGCCAAGTTTGACTTCAGAAAAACAAAAGCTTGCATCTTCTGAGGCGATAGCTAAATCACAAGCAGCAACCAATCCTGCACCACCTCCAAAAGCTGCTCCCTGTACCATCGCAATGGTTGGCAACGGGTGGTGATGAAGCGTTGACATCACGCTTGCTAATATTTTTGCATCAGCAATATTGTCCTCTTCGCTATAATTTATAACGCGTTGCATCCACGATACATCCGCCCCAGCAGAAAAATGCTTGCCATGTGCTTTTAGGATGATAAGCCTTAATTCAGGGGCAGTGGCGGAGCTTTCTAGGGCTAATTGTAATGAATGCAAAAGATTATCATCAAACGCATTGTGCTTATCAATACGATTTAGGGTAAGAAATAGCGTCTGCTCTTTTATCTCAATTAGTAAATCAGGCATCACGCTTCTCCTACATACGAAAAACGCCAAAAGGTGTCGGTTTGATGGGTGCATTTAATGAAGTATTTAAACTTAATCCTAACACTTTTCGCGTATCTTCTGGCGCAATTACACCATCATCCCATAGTCGAGCGCTCGCATAGTAAGGATTTCCTTGATGTTCATATTGGGCGCGTAATTGGGATTGAAATTGTTCTTGCTGCTCGATAGGCCATTGTGTATTTTGTTTCGCATGCTTGTCTTTTGTAATTTGTAAAAGCACATTGGCTGCTTGCTCTCCACCCATCACTGAAATTCTTGCATTAGGCCAGGTCCACAGAAAACGGGGATCGTAGGCTCTGCCGCACATGGCATAGTTGCCAGCTCCAAAACTACCGCCTACTATGACAGTGAATTTTGGTATGAGAGCATTGGCTACCGCCATTACCATTTTGGCACCGTGCTTAGCAATGCCTGAAGCTTCATATTTACTACCTACCATAAAACCTGTGATATTTTGTAAAAAGACCAGAGGAATGCCGCGCTGCACACATAATTCAATAAAATGAGTACCCTTCAATGCGCTCTCGCCAAATAAAACACCGTTGTTAGCCACAATACCTATGGGGTAGCCATATAAATGTGCAAACCCACAAACTAGCGTAGTGCCAAAAAGCGACTTGAACTCATCAAAATCAGAGCCATCAACGATACGTGCAATAATTTCTTTGATCTCAAAAGGTTTACGTGGATCGGTTGGGATCATCCCTGTTAATTCTTTAATGTCATAGAGTGGTTCACGCGCTTCAATGCGGTGTAAAATTGTTTTGTGTGGGCGGTTGAGGTGCCGAACAGCATCTCTTGCCAACTCCAAAGCATGCGTGTCGTCTTCGGCAAAATGATCAGCAACGCCTGAAATTCGACAATGTACATCTGCGCCCCCAAGTTCTTCAGCAGTAATTTCTTCGCCTGTTGCAGCCTTCACCAGAGGAGGTCCACCTAGAAAAATGGTTGCTTGATTTTTTACCATGATTGACTCATCTGCCATCGCAGGTACATAGGCACCACCTGCGGTGCAAGAACCCATTACCACTGCAATTTGCGGGATATTCATGGCGGACATCGTCGCTTGATGAAAAAAAATGCGACCGAAATGCTCTTTGTCTGGAAAAACTTCATCTTGCATGGGTAAAAAAGCACCCCCAGAATCGACGAGATAGACGCAGGGGAGATGGTTAGCTTGTGCAATGGCTTGTGCGCGAAGGTGTTTTTTGACGGTGAGCGGGTAATAGGTCCCACCTTTAACGGTTGCATCATTCACAACAACCATGCATTCGGTATCATGGATTCTTCCAATCCCGGTGATGATGCCTGCAGCTGGAAGGTCTTCTTCATATACTTTGAATGCTGCTAACTGAGATAACTCAAGAAAGGGACTACCCTTATCTAGCAATTGTTGTAGGCGCTCTCGGGGTAGCAATTTTCCGTGATTAAGGTGCCTTGAGCGTGCTTTTTCATCTCCACCTAGGGCAATTTTCGCTACTGTTTGTTGCAATTCATCAATGAGCTTTTGCATTGCTTGCTGATTGTTTTTAAATTCCGCTGATGATGTGTTGATTTGGGTGATGATAATAGCCATCGCGCATTACCTTCCTTATTGAATGAGTATCTTACTCAACACAATGATAAGCCATATTATCCAAGTTATTTCGATGTAGTAAGGCATATTTTGGCGTTTGATAAGGCGATAGATAAGTGCGGGAATGCCTGAGATCATCACTGGCAATAAGACCAAGGTCAGTACTCGCCGAATCATGATGCCTAAATCTGTGTTGTTAAAAATTGGCGCTAAAGTCACATTGACATAGGTATAAAGCATATCAATGTATACAATCAGCAAATGGGTGTATTTTGCGAATAAAACGACGACTATACTTATCATAAGGTAAATAAAGGTTTGTCTAATCATGATGAATTTCCAGGGCAATTGCAGTAGCTTCTCCGCCGCCAATGCACAATGCAGCGATGCCGCGTTGCTTTTGGTTTTGGATGAGTGCATGAATTAAAGTAACGATGATACGTGCCCCAGAGGCTCCAATTGGGTGGCCTAGGGCGCATGCTCCACCATGGATGTTGACTTTATTTATATCTAAATTAAGCTCTTTGATGGCTGCCATGGTAACGACAGCAAATGCTTCATTGATTTCGAATAGATCAACGTCGTTTTTTTGCCACGTTGCTTTTATTAAGACTTTATTAATCGCCTCTATCGGAGCTGTTGTGAACCATTCAGGTTGAGAGGCATGACTTGCGTGAGCGACGATAGTAGCGAGTGGTTTTAAATTCTGGGCAGACGCTTTGCCTCGGGTTGTTAATAATAAACTTGCAGCGCCATCTGCAATCGAGCTTGAATTGGCCGCAGTGACAGTTCCATCGGGTCGAAATGCTGGGCGAAGCCTTGTGACTTTAGCTAATTTCTCATGTTGAGGGCCTTCATCTTTATCGACTGTATGCTCACCTTTAGAAGATGAAAGGTTGATTGGGGTTATTTCTTTTTGAAACCATCCTTTTTCTTGGGCCTCTAGTGCGCGCATCATCGAGCGGGTTGCAAACTCATCTTGTTCTTCCCGACTAAAGTTAAAATGTCGGGCTGTTTTGTCAGCAAAACAACCCATTAAGACGCTCTTTTCATAAGCATCTTCTAGGCCGTCTAGTAATAGGTGATCTTTAAGCTCACCATGACCTAAACGGTAACCTGAGCGAGCTTTGCTCAAAAGATAAGGCGCTTGGCTCATGCTTTCCATGCCACTGGCAAGCACAACGCTCGCGGAGCCTGCCCTAATAAGATCAGAGCCTAACATCACGGCTTTCATGCCAGAACCACACATTTTGTTTATGGTTGTAGCGCCTGCACTATCAGGGATGTTGGCATAAATAGCGGCCTGTCTTGCTGGTGCTTGACCTATACCTGCTTGTAAAACACAGCCACTGATGACTTCATCGATGGCATTTGGTGCAAGGCCACAGGATTTGAGGACTGCAATGTGCGCTTCTCGCCCAAGCTCTGGAGCTGTCAGGGATGAGAGACTGCCTAGCAGTGAGCCTAAGGGGGTTCGTTTTGCGGCAACAATGACCACGTCACTTTGATTCATTGAACAATTCCCGTCCGATTAACATGCGCCGAATTTCAGAAGTACCTGCACCAATTTCATATAGTTTTGCATCACACAAGAGTCGACCTGTTGGGTAGTCGTTGATATAACCATTTCCTCCCAGAATTTGAATGGCCTGCAGGGCCATTTGTGTTGCTTTTTCGGCCGCGTATAAAATTACACTTGCGGCATCTTTTCGGCTAACTTGCCCGCTATCACATGCGCTTGCAACAGCATAGAGGTATGAACGGGATGCATTAAGCTCGGTATACATATCAGCAATTTTGCCTTGGATCAATTGAAATTCGCCAATGGCTTTATTAAATTGTTTTCGTTCGTGAATATAAGGAAGTACGGTATCAAGGCATGCTTGCATAATGCCCACAGGGCCCGCTGCCAGAACGGTGCGCTCATAATCAAGGCCACTCATCAATACCTTTACCCCTTGATTAATTTCCCCTAATATGTGGCTAATCGGCACTTTACACTGTTGAAAAACGAGCTCACAGGTATTCGACCCTCGCATGCCGAGCTTATCAAGTTTTTGTGCTGTAGAAAAACCTTTCATGCCCTTTTCGATGATGAAGGCACTAATCCCTTTGCTGCCAGCTTGACGGTCTGTCTTAGCATAGACCACAAGAACGTCAGCTTCAGGACCATTAGTAATCCACATTTTTGTGCCATTAAGGATAAAATCATCTCCTTGGCGCTCTGCATGTAGTTGCATACTTACTACGTCAGAACCTGCATTTGACTCACTCATGGCAAGTGCACCTACCCATTCGCCTGCGACAAGTTTTGGTAAATATCGGTTTTTTTGGGAGTGGGTGCCGTTTAAATAGATTTGATTGACGCAAAGATTAGAGTGGGCCCCATAGCTTAAACCGATAGATGCCGAAGCACGTGAAATTTCTTCCATGGCTATAACGTGAGCAAGATAGCCCATCTCTGCGCCACCATACTCTTCACTGACAGTGATACCAAGGACGCCAAGATTGCCTAATTTTTGCCATAAAGGGTAGGGGAATGCGTTATCGACATGGATTTGGTGGGCAATAGGGGCTATCTCTTTCTCAGCGAATTGCCTAACACTTTCTCTAAGAAGAGTGTAGGTTTCACCAAGATGGTGTTGTAGTCCCTTGCTCATGAATGGCTTCCTGTTTTCTACAAATACGCTAGACTATACGCTTCATCACAGTTGTTGTGAAGATATGGAAAAGGGAGAATGATGCAATGCGAAATCTGGTATTGTGGGGTCACCATGTTGATGAATATCGTGAAATGTTTGCTTTATCGCGAGCTGATTTGAATACAAACTTGTTGGAGTTTGGTGCAGGTCCAAGTGCTGTGAACAGTGAATTACACAAAAAAGGGTTAAGCATGGTCAGTTGTGACCCGCTCTTTGTTTTGGATAAAAGTACTTTACTGACCAAAACTTCGTTAATTTTTGAAGAAATGCTGGACGAGTTTCTTCAAGAAATCGAGAAATTTGATGTTGAACGTTATGGTGGTTTACAAGAATTGGTAGAAACAAGGCGCGCAGGGATGCGTCAATTTTTTGCTGATTATGATGTAGGCCTTAGCCAAAAACGTTACTTACCTGCGGCGGGCTATGAGCTTGCTTTCGAGGATTTTGCTTTTGATTTTGCCTTATGTCCCCATTATCTTTTTGCAGATCTAGATGCGCATGATATAGATACTCATTTAAAAATCATTCGTGAGCTTGCTAGAGTTGCCAAAGAGGTACGAATTTTCCCACTCATTGATAGATTTGGCCAACCATCAACCTACCTAGGACCAGTTCTACTAGGGCTACAGCAAGAACACTATGGTGCTGAGGTTCGAGAAGTCAGTTATCACTTGCAACCTAAAGGTAATGCGATGCTTAGGGTGTGGGCTGAGCAATGTCAATTAGATTAAGATGAGTTTAGGGTTATGTACGCTTTGATTCGCCCACTGTTGTTTCTTTTTGATGAGGAATTACTTCATCGTGCTGCTATGTCGCTGTTACGTTATATGCCAACAATGGCATCGGCATCAAACCAAGCAATCCATACTTTAGGGCTTGAGTTTCCCCATCCTGTTGGGATTGCTGCAGGTCTTGATAAGAATGGCGAATATCTAAAAGAGCTGGCTAAACTTAATCCTGCTTTTATCGAAATAGGTACTGTCACGCCGCAAGCACAAGTTGGAAATCCAAAGCCTCGAGTATTTCGAATACCAAAAGCAGAGGCTATTATCAATCGGATGGGTTTTCCTAACCTAGGGGTGGATGTTTTGGTTGAGAATGTTAAAAAGGCAGATTTTCGCGGCATATTAGGTATCAACATTGGTAAAAACAAAGAAACATCGCTTGAAAACGCGGCGGATGATTATGTTTATTGTTTGCGTAAGGTATATCCGCATGCGTCTTATGTCACGATCAATGTTTCATCGCCAAACACCCCCGATCTTCGGCAATTACAGCAGCGTAAATATTTCAGCACATTACTCACCATATTGCGTGATGAGCAATATAAGTTGCGTGATCAATACCAACATCACGTTCCGTTGGTGATTAAATTGTCGCCCGATGAATCCGATGAAGCGCTTAAAAGAATGGCTCATGACATTGTAGCTCTAGGTATTGAGGGGATTATTTTAACGAACACGACCTCAGCAAGGGACGGGATTTGTCATCTTAATCATGGACAAGAGCTTGGTGGCCTAAGTGGTGCACCGCTTAGGATGCGTGCCTCTGAGTGTCTAGCGGTGGTGAAAAAAGTGGTGGGCTCAAATGTGTCGCTTATTGGCGTAGGTGGTGTTCACAGTATTGATACTGCGACTGAGAAACTCAATGCTGGGGCATCATTATTGCAGGTTTATACAGGACTGATCTATCAAGGACCGCATCTTATCAAGCACCTAGTTGATGGTTTGTCAGACATGAAAGGAGTGTGATGAATAAGTTTACGCTAATATTTTGGCTGTCATTATGGTCATCAGTGCTTTTTGCTCATAGCGTAAGCGTTCAACTGATGTATCAGGGAAATCCCATTGATTCATTGTGTTTTTTTGATGAGAGTGACAGAAAAGGCCCGATTTCTCTTAAAAACTGTGGTCTTAAAGCTGTGAGTGGGCGCTCAGTGATTGGGGAAAATCAGTTGCTGATTGAAAAAGGTTATACTGGTTATAATTATCGTATTGATTTAAACGGAGAAAATAATGACCGCGGTTTTAGTTATTATCGTTTGATAGGTAAGGTTGGGCATTCTTTTGTTATAGAAGCATTGAATGGAGGGGGTGGTACGGGCATCTTTTCAATGCTTCATCTTGTGACACGCATCGGTGACAAACTCAACATTGAAACGCTCAGCGGGGGAGATCGTTGTAATGGCGGAATGAACGATGTGCATCTTCTTGGTACAGGCCCACAGCAGCGGCTTATGTATCAGGTCAATATCACGCCTTATGATCTGTTTGTTATTGCCAGGCATGGGAATATTAAACCAGATGAAAGCCTGCCCGTATGTGCAACTTGCTGTATAGGTACAGCGCAATACGTACGTCAATTGAAGGATGATTTCAAAAAAGAAAGATTATTGTACGTGAAATTAAGTTCGACTTCAGAAGTCGCAGCTGAAGGTGAATCACATTATCAACATCATGCCAGTTTTTATCGGATATTTAAACAATATCTTGATAAGAAGCAACTTTTCCTAAATCGCAAGCAATTACTGGTATTTATTAGCGAAGTGAATACACAATCCCACGCGGATATTGGCACTTATTCGCAATAAGCGGTACAATTCGTCAAAATTGAAATCAACCAAGTTGTATCCCACTATGAAGAAAAAAACAAATGGCAAAGCCTGGCCACTGTATAGGCGTTTGCTGGTGTATGTGAAACCCTTTTGGCCTGTGTTATTGCTTGGGCTTGGAGCAAATATTGTATATTCTGGCATTGATGCAGGATTTACCTACATGATGAGGCCTTTTCTTGACAAGGGGTTTATCAATATTGATATGGCCTTTGTTAAAGAGATTCCTTTATTGATGCTGATTGGAATCACAAGTCGTGGATTGATGAGTGCGGGTGGTAGTTATTGTATGACTTCTGTTGCTCGCTCAGTGGTTAATGTGCTTCGACAGAAAGTTTTTGCTCATATTGTTAGGCTTCCTGCTGATTATTACGATGAGGCAACCCGTGGCCAACTCATGTCTAAAATTCTTTATGATGTTGAACAAGTAGCGCAAGTCAGTGCAGATGCGCTGACTGATTTTGTGCAAAATACCTGTTTAGTGGTTGGTCTTTTAACTGTGATGATGGTTGTTTGTTGGCAACTGTCCTTAGTATTTTTGTTCACCATCCCCTTTATAGCTGTGTTAGTGAATTTTACTAATAAACGTGTGCGTCGTGTGAGCCATAAGGTTCAACAGTCGATGGGTGAGGTCACAGAAATCGCATGCGAGGTTATTGATGGATATCAGGTGATGCGTATTTTTGGTGGTGAACAATATGAAACTGCCAAATTTTTTAAAGCAACAGAAACATCGCGACGCAATGATATGAAAGTTGCGGTGAGTAAAGCCATTAATGTGTTGGGGGTGCAATTTATTATTGCAGTTGGAATTGCAATGATCGTTTTTGCTGCTATAAAGTTGTCAACTGTGGTCATAATAACGGCAGGTTCATTTCTGGCAATTATCGCTGCGATGTTACAATTGATAAAGCCTATGAAAACCCTGACCACCATTAATGCGAGCATCCAACGCGGGCTTGCTGGCGCTGAGAGTGTATTTTCACTATTAGACCAGTGGGTTGAAGTTGAGACAGGCCTATCATTAAAACAGAAAGCATTGGGAAATATTCGATTTCAAAAGGTATCTTTTGCTTATCGTCAAGGCCAAACAGTGTTGCATGACATTGATATTGACATTCCCGCAGGGGAAACAGTCGCTTTGGTCGGTCATTCCGGGAGCGGTAAAACAACGATTGCGAGCCTTTTGCCACGATTTTATGAGGTGACCCAGGGCCAAATTTCGCTTGATGGCATTCCAATCCAAAATATCTCGTTGCAAAGTCTAAGAGCGCAAGTTGCATTAGTGAGCCAACATGTTGTGCTCTTCAACGATACTATCGCAAATAACATTTCTTATGGCCGATTTGATGTGGAACGTGATGAAGTGATCAAGGCGGCAACGCTTGCTTATGCAGATGAATTTATTCAACAGTTGCCCGATGGGTATGACACGACAGTAGGTGAGAATGGCGTGTTGCTTTCTGGTGGGCAACGTCAACGCATTGCCATAGCCCGGGCTATATTAAAAAATGCGCCTATTCTCATATTGGATGAAGCAACTTCAGCTTTAGATAGTGAATCAGAACAATATATTCAAAAAGCATTAGAGCATGTGATGAGAAACCGGACTACGTTGGTGGTGGCCCATCGCCTTTCAACCATCAAAAGTGCTAATAAAATCATAGTATTGCATCAAGGCGTGGTGATGGAAGAAGGCACACATGACGCGTTGCTTGCCAAGGGTGGGCATTATGCTAAATTGTATCGAGTTGATCCGATACCTGTTGCTATGGACGTTGCGCTGAGCTGATGCAAAAAAAATTGTTAGAAGAACTTTGGTACGAAAAACATCCTCTCTTGTGGGGTTTGTTGCCCTTCATGTTGATCTATCGCCTTATTGCGCACATTCGTCGTGCTATTATTTGTTGTTTTTATAAAGAAGAATTTAACGTACCAATAGTTGTGGTTGGAAATTTAACTGTTGGTGGTGTTGGTAAAACGCCATTGGTGATAGCTTTGGCCAAACGTTTTTCAAAACAAGGTTTGAGGGTAGGGATTGTCAGTCGTGGATATCGGGCGCATTGCCATCATTTTCCCCACGAGGTGAAGTTGGACGAATCGCCTTGGGAGGTCGGTGATGAGCCGCTGTTGCTAGCTAAAAAAAGCGGCTGCCCTGTGGTTATTTCAAAAAAACGGGTGGAAGCAGTCCGGTATCTTTTGGATAAATATCAGAGCCAAGTCATCATTAGTGATGACGGATTGCAGCATTATCGGATGGGGCGAGCCATTGAAATTGTTGTGGTTGATGGGCAACGTGGCTTTGGCAATGGACTGTGTTTGCCAGCAGGCCCGATGCGTGAGGGCTTGGACAGGCTTCGACAGGTTGACTTTGTGGTAGTGAATGGGCAAGGTGTTGATTTGATGCCGGTTTTTTTAAAATACATAGATAAAGATGTGTTATATAGCATGGAGTTTAAATCTGGCTTGTTAAAAAATTTAATCACAGGACAAGATATTTCTTTGATAAAAATAAAAACTCCAGTGGCAGCTGTTGCAGCGATTGGTAATCCTGAAAGATTTTTTAGGATGCTAACAGCACTTGGTCTGGCATTTGTACCTTACCGTTTTAAAGATCATCACGCATTTAAACGAGAAGAGTTAGCATTTAAAGAAAGTGTGGTGGTGATGACTGAAAAAGACGCAGTAAAATGTCAAGCATTTGGCCTGGATAATCTGTATTATTTACCCGTTGAGGCATTGCTTGAAGAGTCATTTTTGGATGCTTTATGGATAAAGTTGAAAGGTGAAATCTGAGGTGGAATTGGCACGCTTAATCAAATTGGTATTTTGTCTGTGTATTCTCAGTACTACATCGCGAGTTTTTGCGCAGGAGGATGCTTTTGTCAATGAGGCGTTTTTGCCCACTAGCGCCAACCACGCTAGTTGGGTTTTTTCAGGTGTGGTGACTAATGAAAATAGCGAAAATTATGGCTATTTTTTTCAAATGCAGCGCGATGACGATAATTTTCATGCAAAGGTTGCGTTATTTGATGAGAGAACTAAAAAGTTATTGTTCCAAGATGAAAGCCAGGCCAAAATTCATGACCCCAAAGCATATCATTGGCAAGTAGGTCGGGCTTTTTTACGATTCAACCCAATTAATGATAGCTGGATTTTTGGACTGAAGCCTAAAAACGAGATGGGTTTTAATTTCAAGGTTGACATGCAAAAACAACCTGAGGAAGCACCTGTTGCTGAAGATCTTCGGCAGGGTGTAGAATTTTTGGTGAGTCAGACCACACATCTTAACGGGCATGTGCAGTTAGGGACTTTGAGCAAAGAACAATTTGTAACTGCAAAGAATGCGTGGTTTAGACAAGTGTGGGTCACTGAGACCCAAACCAAGGGGCATCCATTGAAAGGGGTGTTTTGCCGATTTAGTGATGGGAGCGGTTTTTACTCGGTTAACATGAAAGAAGCAGATGCACTAAAAGGTGCGGTCAGTGGTTGGTGGAATAGGGATGGTGTCGCTTCACTGATGTCACAATTTATTACTGTAAAGCAAGCGCAGGACGGGCCTTGGCACATTCGGGTGGCAGAACCTCGCCTTCACTTGGTACTGTCTGAAGGTGTCAATGATGACGCTATTGTTGCAGGCTTTGTTGAGAAGGATAAGGCACCTGGTTTTTGCATGTTGAGCAATGAAGACATTGGCGTTGCTACCTCCTGATGAGAGGGGGAATTAACCGCCCCCTGGGGAAGGATGAGTTTTCCCGCTCTCTTTAGCTACTGCTCCTGAAGAAGCATCATATTCTAAGCTATCAGCTGGAAATGAACCAGATTCGTCAATAGCGGCTACTGACGATGGGAAAAAACCTAGTGGACAGTTGCTGATAGTCATTTTTGTATTGGGTAATCCAGTGCTAGCATCAGTTTCATCAGCGGCGCTAGCGGGTAAAATCGGCGATTTTTCGGTACTTTTTACCTCTCCTGATATCTCTTGAGAGAGG
Source organism: Legionella sp. (assembly GCA_044233795.1). Classification (GTDB taxonomy): domain Bacteria; phylum Pseudomonadota; class Gammaproteobacteria; order Legionellales; family Legionellaceae; genus JBIIJL01. The sequence goes on from JBIIJL010000034.1 coordinate 18,532, forward strand.
CGTTCTAGCAAAGTGGCGAGTTCTTCCATACTGAGTTGATGCTGCAGCTGCAGCTGAAAATAATTTGGTCCAAATCGATAGATTTGAAGCATACGAATTTTTCTGACAGTTTGTTCCTGCAGAGGTTCGACATGAAGCGCTAACATGGATTCTGGATGAGCTGTCAAATCTATATCATCCTGAGCCAGTGCCAAGAGTACGCGAAAAACATAGTCACTGCAGAAACTTTCATCATTATTTTGAGTAAGGTACCTAATTTGTAGGGGTTGACTGGCAATTTCCGTACCTTGAATTAAGTTGGTAAGGTGCATAGTATAGGTAAATTGCATGGTAATTTGCTCAATTTCTTCGGCAGTGTATTCAGGGGGGAATATTCCAGCTAAAAATTGCACCTGTTCTGCGATACAACCTTGCCTCAACGGTTCGAAATATACGGTCCGTGGAAGTAATGGGTTGGCTTGCGGGCTGAGTTTATATATCAATAGACAGTAGTGAGTATTATTGATACAAATTGGCCATGCGGCATAGTTTATATGCTGATCTAAAGTATGTTGTTCAAGTAGTGGGGTTATGACACCGTTTTCGATGGAAATGCCGGTGATATAGAACTGTTGTTCACTATTGGCAAGTGCATGCAATTGTTCTGTTGCGATAGGGTGATCGCTTGAGATGGTTGGTAGGAGCGCTATTCCTTTCTCTGCTAAGCGGGGACGTAATGTCTGGAATAAAAAGGCATCGAGCACGGCACTATCAGGATAGAGTTGAGCATTAACGCGAGAAAGCAGGGTGTCATCGAAAGAGATGCCTTGTGCAAGCATATCTATGTCGGATTCATCAACTTTAATACCAGCAAAATGGCCCAGAGTTTTGGTGTCTATCTCGTTGGTGAACATCATTTCCCCTGGCACATACGCTACAGGTGACGTAGCAATTTCTGTAAGGTAAGGAACAGCCGCCAGGTCTTGCTGAGATTCTCCAAAGTAGCTAGATAAATCGTAGCTTGGGTCATTTAGAAGCTTAATTTCATCTGCACGGAGTAAAGCGCTATATTTTGTGTTGATCAAGGCAAGAAGCGCTTCGTTATAGCTACGATTTTCGCAAAGTGTTGATAATACAATATGGTCATTAACTTCCATGCGTATTGTTTCAATGTCAAGCTCGACCAATACTTTAAGATAGTCGAGTGATCTATTATCGAGTACCCTTTCTAAAAAAGATCGAGGTTTTTTCGTGATAACTAATCTAAGTAATGTTGGTTCAAGTCCCGTTAGAATTGTTTTGTACTGTTCAAATTGATTGTGTTTCATTAGTTTTCTTAGTTCTTTTTGTATAGAAACATAATCAGTGGTTATTGCAGAAGAAGGTGCAGGTATGTGTTGCGTTTTAGTCATTTTGAGCCAGTAAGATAATTCCTTATAGATAGTTGGATTTCTTTCAATAATGGCCTCTAGCGTCTCAACTTCACTTACAGCGCCATTATTAATGGGCATTGATAAAATAGTAGGATTTTGTTGAATGAGTCTAATAATGATGGGTTCAAATCGGACATGGCTTAACAAAGTATGAAATACGGCACTACCTTGATAATAGGATGCAAATAGTTTAGGAAGCTCCTCTTCACCATATATGGAATTTAAAAAATCTAGGATCTCATCTGCACTTTGATCAGTATCTGCATAACCTTGAAGAATTGTTACTAAGCCCTCTATTTGCTCATTTTTAGCCATTTTTTACCACCGTATGTCGTCTATTAAATCATCAAGCGCACATTATACGCCGAATGGTTTAAAAATGCAAAAATATGAGTAATTCCCTATCACATCGCAAGATTAGGCTACGTCACTGAAGGTTTTTTTGAAGCATTCGCAACCTTAATTGGAGCGCCGATTTGGCAGATCCCTTTGATCTGCTGCCTCTCACGTGCTAGGATTTTGAATGGTATCATAGGGTGTTTTCGCGCGACGAGGGTTGGGCACAGGGAGTGTCGGCTAAGCAATATTTTTTTTGTCAATCCAGATTTATCCCATCTTGCATTGATTATTAATCACCCATATTCAAATGATTTTCACCCTGCTCCGATTCTCTGTTTAGGCACATAGCTTTGTACATTTTGTTGCAAATTAAATTGGCAGTGTTGCCATGGCACGCTTGGGAACACTGCTTGTCTCGCAGGTTTAATCTGCTATGA
>JBIIJL010000032.1:0-21726 GCA_044233795.1 Legionella sp.
GAATCAAAAAAATAAAAAAACAACCGTTGGATAAACCACGTCTCATTTAAAAAAGCCTTGCAGAGCCCCAGAGCCTGAATGTTTTCACTCTCAGTGTCCCGCTGGTAGCTAAGTAGCGCAACACGTACCTTGGATGGGAAAAACCATTTTGCATACCAACGCAGCGATTTGTACCGCCCCTTCAGTGTTTCAATAACTTCTCTGTTACTAACTGACAGATGATGCATCTAAGCTCTCCTAACGCAATACGAGATTACGACATATTATGACGACAAAGTGGTTTATATATTAACATGGTGTCATAAATATGTAAATTTTTGGCTATGGTTTGTTGCAGATTAATGTTTATCACGCCCTGCTTATGGATGCGGCGCCTTGGCCGCACTAGGTATTGCATTGTCATTAGTGCCGGGTGTAGCTGCAGCAGCAAAAAAACTATCCGGGGCCGTCCCAAGGCTCGCAGCCGCAGCGCCATCTTGCGATACTTGGCCGATGAGTTTGTCTAATTCACTTAAATGATTGGGATTTAAAGGGCAAAACTCTCCAGCTGCAATAGCGATCAAAAACTCAGGTGTCGTTCTATCATTTCTAAACAAGGAGCCAAACTCATTAAACATACGCTCTTCAACAACAGTTCGTATTTCCGCCCAGATAGGTCCAACACTGTTGGCATTATCTTCTGCTTTAATCGCCTCAATTAATGAGCGAAGGTTTAAATTAGCACGACTCTTCAAATAAGCCACGGCCACTTCACCCACAACAAGCGGAATTTTCAGACAAAAGCCGGTCATGCTAATAAAATCAACAACCATAGCAGGATGCACTCCCTGCCCCTTCTCAATGATTTTATTAAACGTACCTGCAGGACAAGAAGGCTCATCCCTTTCACGGCCATCATCCTCTCCTGTTGCAGATAAATTATACTCACGTTGACTTTCATAGAGCCCATGAATGAGTTGTAATTTTGCATCATCTAAAGTGCCCTTGCGACATTCATCATCATGAATCGCAATCCAGAACAAGGCTAAAAGCTCTTTCATCGATACCCGCGAGCTTGGATCGGTGTAAAAATAATCTGACGCTATCAGTCGCTCCAAGCAACGCTTGGCCGTTGTGATTTGTCTAGACAAATCTGGTTGTGCATTAAGCCACGTGGAAAGCTCTTGAATCGTTTCATTCAGCCCTCTACCTGAAATGTGTGCGCCATACCTCGCCATGAGTCTTCTTGCTGACTCAGATACACTTTGATGAACGCTTGCCGTATGAGTACTTTGCCCCGCATTGAGTCTTGGACCCCCAGCAGCGGGCTCATTTATGCCCAGTATTAATTCAACATTAATGTAAGCAATGACACGATCACGGCCAGCAGCTGGGTTGTCCGCATGTCGCTGACAAATCTCTATCAAGTCAGTAAGTCGTGTTTGGGTAAATCGATGAATTGGAATTCGCGTCAAAAACACCCTGATTTCAGGATGAAGCAATATGGCTGAATGTAGCCTCAAAGCATCAAAATTAGCCTGCGCTACATCCCCTCTTAATAAGCCCGCGGCGTTAATTAGGCGAAGGGCGAGAGTATCTTCTCTTGGATCCTCATATTCTATCACAACATTAAAATTAGCTTGCGCTGCAACCCCACTTAATAAGCCGGCATCATTAAGTAGACGAAGGGCGAAAACAACTGAATGTAGGTCAGGGTGATTTGCCAGTGCATTAAAGTTGGAATGCGCTGCAGGCGCGTTGAATACGTCGCGAAATTCGATGAGGGCACCAACAAATTCGCCTGGGTCTCGGTGGCGTGTCATCGTATAGAAATGATCCTGTGCTTCATCAGCCGTTAAGAACCCCGCGCGGTAAAGTACCCCAATGGCATAAACAACCCCTTGTGGGAGTTGGTGGCTTACCACGGCATCAAAATTAGCTTGCTGCACATCCTCGGTTAATAACCCCGCACGGTTAAGTTCATTTACAGCACTAAAAAGTACTGATTCAGAAAACGTTTCAAGACAATCGTCAAAAAAAGAAAAACCCCATCGTCTGGTATAGCTTACTTCATTTAAGAAAATCCTGCAGAGAGTGAAAGCTTGCTCGCTTTCACTCTCTGAGTGACTCTCGAAATTAAGAAGCTCGGTACTTACCTTGGATGGGAAAAACTTTCTTGCATACCAAGGTAGCGATTGATAGCGAGCTTTTAGTGTCTCAATATTCTTTCTGTAAATCTCTGGTAACAGCGGCATCTAAGCTCTCCTAAATCAACACAACACTTCAGCGCATTATAGTGTCTGGGCGTTTTATATATTAGCACGCCGCTCTAAATTCGCCAACTATTGTGAATTGTTGGGCAATTTGATAATGTTTGGTTTGAACAATTTAGAAATACTCGTTACCTATCAATTAATCCCTATTAGGCTCTTTTGGGGACTATAATGGGCTTCGGCTGATTAAATTCACAATTAGTTTATGTATCGTGCTAGAATAATTTTATCATTGCATCTCTTTTATGGAGAAAGGCCTCAATGGTAGATCTTTTATCACGCATTCAATTTGGATTTAGCATTGGTTTTCATATTATCTTTCCTACCCTAAATTTAGGCCTGGCAGTTTTTCTTGTGTTAATGGAGGCCATGTGGCTTAAAAGCCGAAAAAACGTATATCTCGAAATTTGTAAACTCTTCACTAAAATCTTTGCCCTTACATTTGGCATGGGCGTCGTCTCAGGGATTGTGCTTGCGTACCAGATTGGCACTAATTTTGGCCCATTTATTTCCCGCTTTGGTAATGTATTAGGTGCTTTATTTGCCTATGAAACCATGACTGCGTTTTTCCTTGAAGCAGGTTTTTTAGGGGTCATGTTATTTGGTTGGAAACGTGTGCCACCAAAACTTCATTTCATCGCCACATCATTGGTCACTATCGGTACAACCATTTCAGCCTTTTGGATTCTTTCTGCCAACTCGTGGATGCAAACACCCAGTGGTTATCAGTTGATCGACGGAAAGTATGTGGTAGATAGCTGGTGGGCGGTGGTATTCAACCCCTCTTTTATTCCACGTTTTATTCATATGCTGATGTCATCGTATATCACAACGTCCTTCGTCATTATGGGGGTCGCGTCATATTATCTACTTCGAGGCCAATTCATAACACTCGCAAAAAAGTGCCTTTCTTTTGGTTTATGGGCGACCCTCATTTTAGTCCCTTTTCAGATTTTTATGGGTGATGTTGTTGGGATCAAAGTCCATGAATATCAGCCACTCAAAACTGCCGCGATAGAAGGGCTTTGGCATACCCAAAAAGGTGCTCCCCTTTTGCTTTTTGCCTGGCCCTCTCAGTCATTACAAAAAAATGATGCAGAAATCGCAATACCTAAACTTGCAAGCTTAATCAATACCCACAATTTAAATGGCGAATTACAAGGGTTAACCAGTGTTGCACCCATCGAACAGCCCCGCGTCGCCCCAGTATTTTTTTCATTTAGAATGATGGTCGGTATCGGATTTTTGATGCTCTTTACCGCACTGTGCGGTGTATATCTTAGAATCAAAGGACGTTTATATAAAGCCGCCTGGTTTCACCGCTGGTGCTTGCTCATTGTGCCCCTTGGTTTTGTAGCAAGTATCGCAGGGTGGCTGACAGCCGAGCTTGGTCGACAACCTTGGGTAGTCTACAACTTAATGAAAACCCATGACGCAGTTTCCAATGTAGGCGTGGAAGAGGTCATTATCTCATTGACTTTATTGGTCTTGGCTTATGGCGTAGTCTTTGGGTTTTACCTTTACTACCTTTTAAAGCTCATCAAGCAAGGTCCGCAACCATTAGAGTTCCATGATAACGAACATCATGCATTTCAATACATGACTGATCTATCTCAGGAGAAAGACTAATGCTACCTCTGATTTTTGCAATCCTGCTTGCATTCATCGTCATTATGTATGTTATCTTGGATGGATTCGATTTAGGAATTGGAATTTTGTTTCCTTTCACCTCAAGTGAAGCAGAGCGCGATAGCATGATGAATTCTATCGCGCCAGTTTGGGATGGTAACGAAACCTGGTTGGTGTTTGGCGGTGCAATGCTATATGGTGCATTTCCTATTGTTTATGGCCTACTTCTACCGATTTTATATATGCCCATCATGCTCATGCTGATTGCACTAATTTTTCGAGGTGTAAGTTTTGAGTTTCGTTTCAAAGCCCATAAAACTAAAGTCATATGGAATTGGGCCTTTGCTATCAGCTCCTCTGCTGCCGCTTTCTTCCAGGGTGTGATTCTTGGATCCTTTGTGCAAGGCTTTCCGGTGAATGAAGCAAGCATGACTATCAATGATGCAGATTGGCTCACGCCTTTTAGTCTACTCACAGGCATTGCCTTGATGAGTGGTTATGGCTTGCTTGGTGCAACCTGGATGGTGATCAAAAGTACCGGTACATTGCAGAAAAAAATGATTCATTATGCCAAAGGCCTGTTGGTCTTGATAAGCTTCTTCTTGATATTCGTAAGTATTTGGACCCCCCTAAACAGTACGGTCGTTTTTAATCGCTGGTATAGCCTCCCAAATGCACTCTTGCTATGCCCATTACCCATCATCACAGCAAGTGCAATCTATCTTGCCTTTAAAAATTTGTCGTCAAATAATGAGTACTGGCCCTTTGTTTATAGCATTATCATTTTCTTGTGCTCATATATTGGTATTGCAATCAGTGTTTACCCTTATTTGGTACCACATCAAATCACGATTTGGGAAGCAGCAGCACCACCGTCAACACTTAAATTTATCTTAGTAGGCGTTGTTATCATGTTACCCGTCCTGCTTGGCTATACTATATATGCCTATCATCTTTTCCGGGGCAAATCCCATGAGAACTACCACCACTGAACTTACCCTAACGAGAGAATATTGACATGGCCCACTACCTCATTATTGCCGGCAGTAGCACCATCGGACAGGCGATTACTCATGCGTTAATAGCCCAAGGCGACACGGTTTTTATTACAGCAAGAAGCGCAAATACAATCACCCCTGATGCCATCCTAGATGCTACAAACTTTAAAGCAGTAGAAGATGTTTTCCTCCAAGCCGGGGAGCTTGATGGCGTTGTTAATTGTAGCGGCTCTTTACTACTGAAAAATGCACACTTAACGACTGAGCCTGAATATCGAGCCGTGATGGACGCTTCACTCACCACCTCTTTTGCAACAGTTCGAGCAGCTGGTCAATTCATGAAAAAAGGTGGTTCTGTGGTATTGCTTTCTTCTGCAGCAGCGCTGGTGGGGCTCGCTAATCATGAAGCCATTGCGGCAGCAAAAGCTGGAATTATAGGTCTTGCGCAATCTGCAGCAGCATCTTATGCAAGTAATAATTTACGATTTAATGTAGTCGCGCCTGGCATGATAGATACACCGCTCACCCTGCCTTTAACTAGCAACGAGGCTATGCTTAATGCATCAATAGCCATGCATGCGCTCGGAAGAATCGGTACCCCCGCAGATATTGCAAATGCTGTCTTGTTTTTTTTAAAGCCATGCAACAATTGGATAACAGGTCAGGTTCTTGCAGTTGATGGCGGGCTTAGCCGTGTAAGGCCTCGGTTAAAGATAGCTCGTTAATAAGCTTGGCGCCCCAGAGCAATCATTCTAGAAAATTTTAGCGACGTTGCCTACTCTCTAAAATGACGCTTTTGATGCGGCGACGATGGACGCTAACCCCTCGCGGTAGGTGGGAAAATTCAAATTCACCTTAAGTTCTATTTTTATTTTCTCATTAGATACTCGACGATTATTGGCATAAAACTCTTTTTCCATCGGTGATAGCATTGCTTCTTCAAAAGGAAGAAGCGGGGGCGGAGCTTTTTCGAGCAAGAAGGCTGCAAAAGCATCGACTTCATGACTTGGTGCGGGCTTATCATCTGCAACATTGTATATCGACATAGGATTCGGAGCATTAATTGATGCCAAGACAACCTCTACAATATCTGCAACATGTATCCTTGAAAAATACTGACCCACCTTGTAAATACTATAAGGTTTGCCCGCCCTAATACGTTCTATGGCACTTCGACCTGGGCCATAAATTCCGGCTAACCTAAAAAGATGTAAGGGCAAATTCATTTCTTTAGCACAAGACAACCAAACTCTTTCCGCCGCCAACCGTAATTGACCTTGCCGTCCCTTTGGATGACATGAAGATTGTTCATTAACCCACTCTCCCTGGAAATCACCATACACGCCTGTAGAAGATAAATAGCCGAGCCACTTAAGGTTTGTCCCATATAATTTGATAAGCTCTCCATAATGCGCCATCACGGGATCACCCATCGACCCCTCCGGCGGTATAGAGATTAATACATGGGTGGCCTGTCTTAAATAAATCGCCATCTCTTCGTCAAAAAAATCAATGAGGTGATAATTTTGATGCCCAAATTCCATTCGCTTTTGATTATTTCGGGTAGTTCCTATGACTTCAAAACCACGATGTAACAACTCAGGCGCCAAATAAGATGCCGTATATCCAAAACCTAGAATCAAAATAGTTTGCATCAACTTCGCCTCTTATGATTAGAATGTGCTCCTATCAGCCCCCCCGACAGAGGACCCATATTGCATTTATGCCTTGATGGATGACGGTGGCATTTTTATTGCTTGATAATATTGCAGGGCTTTTTTCCTAGTGACAAGATGATCGACAATAGGCTTTGGGTAATCCAAACCTTGAATAGACCAAGGCTTGTGAATGAGAGATGATTTAACCTCGCGAAGCTCTGGCAACCAGCGTCTAATATAAGCACCGTCTTTATCAAATTTCTCACTTTGAAGTTCTGGATTAAAGATACGAAAATAGGGCGCGGCATCAGCGCCACATCCAGCAACCCATTGCCAACTGGCACTATTATTAGCTAAGTCCGCGTCGAGCAAGGTATCTAAAAACCAATCAGCACCTTTACGCCAATCGATAAATAAATCTTTGGTGAGAAAAGACGCAACGAGCATACGTACCCGATTATGCATATAGCCGGTATGCCATAATTCACGCATCCCCGCATCTACCAAAGGATAACCCGTTTTACCCTCTTGCCAGCATCTGAGTAAATGATCATCATTTTGCCAGGGAAAAGTATCAAACTCTTTTTTGAAATTGCTCTGGGAAATGTCTGGAAAATGATAAAGAAGATGATATGAAAACTCTCGCCAACCCAACTCAGATAAAAAATGATCCGCTGATGTGATATCACAAACTGGATCTAGTTTAGCCCCCTCAATAGCACGCACAAGAGCCTGTGGACTTATTTCACCAAAATGCAGGTGGGGGGATAGTTTTGATGTGGCATCCAAAACTGGTGTGTTACGTGCTTTCTGATAATCCCTAACATGAAAATGAATAAAATCATCAAGCCTCTTCTCTGCGCCAGCTTCCCCTGGCTCCCAATATTCTGAAAAACGAGCAGCCCAATTGGGATTAGAAGGAAGAAGCCCCCAGTCTTGAAGAGGTTCTGTTGCAACAGATAGCATTTTTGGCGATTTTTGAAGCAACGGTGGGGGTTTATGCTCAAGGTGACGCAAGCAATGTTTCCAAAAAGGCGTAAATACTTTGAAAGGCGCTCCCGCTTTATTTTTTATTTTCCATGGTTCAATCAACAAGCCCCCATTAAAGCTATGAACCTCAACACCTTTTTCGCGCAGCATGGTTTTAATTTTCGTATCACGTGCCTTGACCAAAGGCTCATAACATCGGTTCCAATAAACTGCCGCCACTGGTACCTCTTGATGAAGCGAATTCATCACATCAATTGCATCGCCGCGTCTTAAAATGAGGTGCAATGCCTTCTCTTTTAAGGAATGGCTTAGAGACATCAAACTATGATGTAACCACCACTGCTGGGCACGCCCTATAGGGTTTGACGCTTGATCGAGAATATAAATCGGAATAACAACTTCGTGCGTATTACATGCTTCTATAAAAGCTACATTATCACTAAGGCGCAAATCTTGCCGAAACCACACCAATGCAATACTCATCAGGAAAATAACGCTCGAATTTCTGAAGGCAATGGAATTGATTGATTGGTGTGATAATCAACCCAAACAATTTTGCATAATCCTTCAGTCATCAATTGCTCGTCTTGATATAAGAGATGATCAATAAGCATACTAGAGCGCCCCAAACTATGTAACGTACTTTTCAAATTCAATGTCGCAGGATAGATCACAGGTTTTAAATAAGTACAGGCAACATGAATCACCACAGGTCCATTATCTTTTCTTATACCAAGAGACATGCTTTCCAACCAATCAATGCGCGCTTGTTGGAAGTAATCAAAAAAACGGGCGTGATTCACATGACGCAATGCATCCATATCACCCCACTCTACTGGAATGATTTTTTCATGGATCTGAATTTTTTGGTTACTCATAAAACACCTGCTCTAGAAAGTAATGAATTGATCTTACGCCCCCATCGCAAAGCCTCTGCTTCTGGTTCGTCTGCCTCGGTGATTGCCGTAATCACCGCTATACCTTTTACCCCAGTAGCAGAAACCTCTTCCAACATATCCCATTTGATCCCCCCAATCGCGACCACTGGATAAGACAATATTCGACAATACTCTTTTAAACGCTCCAGTCCCTGAGGAGCCGCCGCCATCTTTTTAGTATCCGTATGATAAATGGGGCCACAAGCAACATAAGACGGTTGGTAAGGCAGCACACAGGCTATCTCTTCATAAGAATGAGTGCTCACACCAAGACGAAGCTTGGCTCGTCTTAACAAAGCAACATCTACCGTTAATAAATCCTCTTGTCCAAGATGTACACCATAAGCACCATGTTTAACGGCCAGCGTCCAATGATCATTGATAAATAGTGACGCCTTATAATCCTTTGCTAAAGCGATACTTTTTTCAATTTCTTCTTCAAGAACGAGCATATTCTTATCTTTAATACGCAACTGGATTGTTTTTACCCCCGCGCCAAGCATTCTCTCTACCCAATGTGCACTATTAACGATAGGATAAAATCCTAATGGGCCACAAGCTGGGAATGGCTCGCTCATTTCTGCAGAAGACTGCTGGGCCAGTGTTCGAGAAAATTCTTGCTCTTGACTAGGCATGTTCACTCACTGTTTGATGCCAAAAAGGTTTCCCAACAATGGGGGTGCTTGGGGTTGCAAACTCTCGTTGTTGCATCAGACCTGATTCATACGCTAATCGTCCAGCATCAACCGCTTTAGCAAAGGCTTTTGCCATATCAGCAGGCGCTGCTGCCAACGCCACAGCTGTATTTAATAACACCCCATCAAAACCAAGCTCCATAGCAGCGGCTGCATGTGACGGCGCACCCAACCCTGCATCAACGATAAGTGTTGTATTTGGCAAACGTTGTCTTAACATTTTTAATGCGGATGAATTAACCACCCCGCGGCCGCTGCCAATGGGTGCCGCCCAGGGCATCACAACCTTACAACCTAAGCCAACCAGACGCTCACATACAGCCAAGTCATCGGTCGTATAAGGAAATACCTCAAACCCCTGACGAATTAGCTCCTCTGTAGCAATAGCAAGTTCAAAAGCGTTGGGATGAAGTGAATAATCATCGCAAGTAATTTCAAGTTTTATCCAATGGGTGTCAAAAACATTCCTGGCCATTTCAGCAATCATAATGGCCTCTTTCGCTGACTGACAACCTGCTGTATTGGGTAGTAGCGTACAGCCTAGCGATTTTATCATCTCCCAAAATTGCATACTGTCTTGAGCGTGCGCGGCTTGTCGCCTCAAGGCGATAGTAATCACATCAACGTCTGCATGCTTGATAGCATCGGCCATGATTTTTAATGAAGGATAACGCGCTGTTCCTAAAAAAAACCTCGAAGAAAGCTCCTTTCCTGCAACGATGAATGACATCACTAACCCCCTTGCATTGGCATTAGTATTTCTATCGCATCATGCTCTTTCAACAAAAGTGTGCTAAAAGCCTCTTTTTGGATGACGACCTGATTGACAGCCACAGCCATCGGCAAATCGAGGCGATAGCCCAACTCAATTAATACATCGTTTAAGTTGTTGCACGTGAAACATGATTTTGCTTCACCATTAACCATCAATTGCATAATAAGGTCTCCTCAACGTCTAATAATTCGGGATAATGCATCGCTTGAAGCCCCCCTTCAACATAACACATTGCTTCTTCTACCACTGTTGGCCCAATCATATACCCATGTCGATAAAGACCGTTGATTGAAATCAGTCCATTTTGTAGTTTCAATCTTGGTTGATGGTCAGGCAAGGCTGGGCGACATTGCGTTAAGCTTTGCATAATTCTTGCTTCAGCAAATCCTGGGTGCACGGTATAACAGGCAGACAATAACTCTAACATCGATTGTGCTGAAATAGGACTTAAATCATCACTCTCCAAAGAGGTTGCCCCAACAACAAACTGATGATTTGCTCGAGGTGAAATATAAATTGGGTAACGAGGATGCATGATACGCACAGGACAGCTTAACCTTACCTCAGGAGCCTCTAATATAAGAACCTCCCCTCTCACCCCGCGTAACATTGGCCATTCAGAGCGTGCCCCAAGTCCGCGACAATCAAATACCCAGTCAAACGAATGCGTTTCAGTTGGCGTGATGATTTGATAGGGCAAGAGCTCTCTAACCACTATCTTTTCATGCCAATGAATGCCTTTTGCTTGGATAGTCGCCCTAGATGCATGATAAAACTCATGGGTGTTAATATGCCCCTCATCACGCACCCAATATCCTTCCTGAAGCACAGGGGAAAAACCTGGGATAAAATCCTCAAGCTCTTGTCTATTGAGTGCTCTTAGCACATGATGAGCGTCTGCCGGTAATTTATAACTCAAAGTGGACAGTAAACGCTGAAGCTCTCCTTTATCTTGCGGATGAGCAACGATGAGCGTTCCTTGCTGTTCAAACGCAACATCACTTATCAAGCCATTTAAAATACGAGGCCAAAGATTTAATCCCGCAACCCCGAGTTGACAGACCAATAGCTCACTTGATTCCAATTCAGTAAATGGGGCCAGCATGCCTGCAGCTACCCACCCACAACTGTTATGACCTAGAGACTCATCTTTATCAAACAACGTAACTTCATAGCCACGTGCAAGGCACGTAAGCGCTGTCAAGCGCCCAACAAGCCCTGCACCTGCAATTCCAATCCGCAAAGACATCAAGTTTCCTTGATATAAATTTCGCTGCCCTTATCGAGGAATTCTTGGGCTTTTTGGGCCATGCCTGCTTCAATATCAGCCTGAGATTCGATGGATTCGGCATACTGATGAACGTCTTGACTAATACGCATTGAGCAGAATTTTGGACCACACATCGAACAAAAATGTGCAACTTTAGCAGACTCTTTAGGCAAGGTTTCGTCATGATAAGCAAGTGCCGTATCAGGATCAAATGCGAGATTAAATTGATCTTCCCAACGAAATTCAAAACGCGCACTAGAGAGCGTATCATCCCAAAGTCTAGCCCCAGGGAAGCCTTTGGCAACATCAGCCGCATGTGCCGCAATTCGGTAGGCTATCACGCCTGCCTTAACATCATCTTTATTCGGCAAACCTAAATGCTCTTTAGGTGTCACATAACAAAGCATCGCCGTACCATACCAACCTATCATTGCAGCTCCAATTGCACTGGTGATGTGATCATACCCAGGAGATGCATCGGTCGTTAGTGGGCCTAGTGTGTAAAAAGGCGCCTCGTTGCAACAAGCCAATTGCTTGGTCATGTTCTCTTGGATAAGATGCATAGGCACATGACCCGGTCCCTCTATCATGGTTTGCACATCTTCGGCATAGGCAATTTTGGCCAATTCGCCTAATGTTTCTAATTCAGCAAATTGAGCCCTATCATTGGCATCAGCAAGGCAACCTGGACGAAGACCATCGCCAAGTGAAAAACTCACATCATAAGCACGCATGATTTCGCAAATTTCAGCAAAGCGTGTATACAAGAAATTTTCTTTATGATGCGCCATACACCATTTAGCCATGATAGCCCCCCCACGCGAAACAATACCTGTTAACCGCGAGACGGTGAGTGGGATATAACGCAACAAAACGCCGGCATGAATCGTGAAATAATCAACTCCCTGCTCAGCTTGCTCAAGCAAGGTATCGCGATAAACCTCCCATGTTAAGTCTTCAGCAACACCGCCAACTTTTTCTAGTGCTTGGTAGATAGGAACTGTGCCAATGGGCACCGATGAGTTACGAATAATTGCATCGCGGATGCTATGGATGTTTTTTCCGGTTGAAAGATCCATCACTGTATCCGCACCCCAACGAATCGCCCACACAAGTTTTTCAACTTCTTCAGCAATTGAAGAACTCACAGCTGAGTTCCCAATATTCGCATTGATTTTCACCAAAAAATTGCGACCAATAATCATAGGTTCAATTTCAGGATGGTTAATGTTCATAGGAATAATAGCGCGCCCACGAGCCACTTCATCGCGCACAAACTCAGGGGTTATTTTGTCTGGAATTTGCGCCCCCATGCTATTACCCCTGAGGCGCTGGTTACGCTCGATGGTTTTTGGATCAAGATGTGTTTGCTCTTGCGCTTGGTAAATAGACTCTCTGATAGCAATATATTCCATTTCAGGCGTAATAATACCTTGCTTGGCATAGTGAAGTTGCGTTGCAGCAACAGCGCCTTTTGCTCGGCGAGGTGAATGATTTGGATAATTTGCGCGCAGCTCTTTTGGTAGCCAAGCTGAGGGTTCGGTATCATGGCGTTTATTTATCCACTCAGCACGAATAGGCGATAACCCTTGTTGTAAGTCTATCGTTACACCCAGATCAGTATAGGGCCCTGAGGTATCATAGAGCTTAATTGACTGCCCATTGGTCAATGTAACCAATCGATGAGGAGCTGACACACTCGGATACATTGAGCCCTGAGTATAACCTTTGGTGGAATTTGGTAAGGGGGTGCGTGTTAGCAAGCTTAGATCTATGGCCTTAGCACTCTTTTCTTCTTTCATTTTGGACTCCAATCATCATCTTGTGCATCAGTGTTTAGGATAGATCGAAAGGATCAACATCCATATTCCACCGTACCCCTTTACTATGGTCGCTTATTGTCAACCAGTCGCGCACCTCAGTCAACGCAGCCCTTAGTTTTTTGCGCGACGAGGACTTCACCAGTAATTGCATCCGATGAAAACCCGCTTTGCGAGCAAGCGGTGCGGGAGCAGGACCCATGACGTTCAAGTTGCGTAATTTAAGCTGTGTTTTCACCCCATGAAGAAAATCAAGCACGATGTCTTCTTTCTTGCCCTGCGCTCGCACCAAGGTCAAAAATTGATAGGGCGGAAATTCAGCAAGCTTTCTCATGAAAAGTAATTCTTTAGCGAAGTCCTCATAGCCTTGTTGGACCAACACATTAAGGAGTGGGTGTTGGGGTAAATGAGTTTGAATGACCACCTGCCCGGGAAACTCAGCACGCCCTGCCCGCCCTGCGACTTGAGTGATGAGCTGACCTAAACGTTCGAGTGCTCGAAAATCTTGGTTATAAAAGCCATTATCTGCATCCAATATCACAACCAAAGTAAGCCGTGGGAAATGATGTCCTTTAGCAAGCATTTGTGTCCCAACAATAAGCTGTGCATCCCCTGAATGAATACGTTCAAGTGATGCATCAAGCGCATGTTTTTTCCGCACCTCATCTCTATCGATGCGCAATATATTAACCTTCGGAAATACCCCTTTTAAATAATCGTAAACGCGCTCAGTCCCTGTACCAATAGGAATCAACGTATTGTTATTACATTGTTTGCATTGTTTTGGAATCGACTGAATCAACCCACAATGATGACACACCAACCGACTGATACCACGATGCATGATTAAATGGGCATCACAGGCCCGACAATCAGCCATCCACCCACATTGATGACACAACAAAACAGGAGCGAAGCCGCGACGATTGATAAACACCAACACCTGATTGGACAAAGCCAAATGCTCACTGATAATAGCAAGTGTTGGGCGGGCAAGCCCTTCTTCTAGCTGCTGGTTTCGAAGATCAATGAGTTGATAACGAAGGGGTACACTTTGCATGGCTTTTTGATTAAGCTTTAAGAGTGTGTATTTTTGCAACATACAATTGTGCAAACTTTCAAGGCTCGGGGTTGCTGAACCTAAAATGATCGGCACATGACGAAGGTGTGCACGCATCAGTGCTGTATCTCGCGCAAAATAACGCACCCCCTCCATTTGCTTTAATGAGGCATCGTGCTCTTCGTCGATCACAATCAATCCCAAATTTGGCATTGGTGTGAAAATTGCAGCTCTTGTGCCTATCACAAGCTTCACTTCTTCATCACAAGCCCACTGCCAAGCTTGCTGACGTTCAGTATCATTCAAGTGCGAGTGCACCACAGCGATAGGTACTTTGAAACGTTTTTTAAAGCGCGACAACAATTGAGGCGTTAGACCAATTTCTGGCACCAAAACCAATACTTGTCGACCCGCGGCCAATACCTTGGCAATGACTTGCAAATAGACTTCGGTCTTACCACTGCCAGTGACTCCTTGTAATAAGAAACAACGATATTCACCTAGAGACTGGCTTATTACATCAACAGCCAAGGCTTGTTCGTCATTGAGTGGCAGAGGGGGCGAGCATTCTTCCTCAACAATGAGCGGTTGCACTCTTTTTTCATGCGGAGTCAAGATTCCTCGCTCAACAAGGGCTTGCAATTGTGCGGAAGTAAAGCCCTTCGACGTTATCAAACTTTTGGGAACCAAAGTGGGCTCTTGTGCAATCATGGCCACCAATGCTTTTTGCCTGATCGCTTGTGCGGGAAGGTTTTGTGCACTTCCTTCTTTGAGCTCATAGTAGGTCGTCGTAGGAAGGGACACTTGTTCTTCAGTGCGATATTTTTTAGGCAGGGCTAAAGTCAAGACCTCTGACAAAGGGGATTGATAATATTGACTCACCCAGAAACACAAGGCCAATATCTCACCTGAAAGCAATGGTTTATCATCAAGTATTTTGGCAATTGATTTGGTGCTTTCATGGGGGACGTCGGATTCATTAAGCCCAATCACTAATCCTAAGCGCATTTGTTTGCGAAAAGGCACCAACACTCTAGAACCGATGCAAGGTAGCACCTCATCAACAAAATAATCGAAATGATCTCTATGGGTATTGGGGATACTCACCTTAATAACTAAAAGTTTGGTGGATGAATGGGCTACTTCTTCCATGTATGGCTTGCCGATTGACCAGGTGCTGAAGACACCTTCACAACCACCTGCTCAATTCGGTGGCGTTCTAATTCGACGTGATCTTTAATCAGCTCATTCACAAACCAGCGAGAAAGCTCTTCTACCGTAATATTGGATAGCGGCATCAAGGTAACGTCTTCTTTTAGGAAGGGAATTTTTTTGTGATTGAAAGTAAAATAGTAATATTCAGCATCTTCACTGAACGTAAGAAAAGGAGAAAATTGCGGCATTAAGAACGTTTGATTCAATTGCCGACAAAGCACATGAATTCGCTCTTTATAATAGCGATAATCAAACGTCATGCCATTGTCTTCGACCCATGTAGTGAGTGCTAAGTAAACGCCATACATATGTCCATGCAAAGGCTCTCGATCAGTTGCAGAAAAAATTGTGGTGTGACCTGCAGAAAATTTCATTGATTCTCTTTGCAATTCAACTGTGGTGAGATATTTTGACATTTATAAGCTCGCTCGCTTGTCTTGTAATTGAAAGCCATTTAAAGATTGTTGGACATTTTTGGTCAATGCTAACACTTTGAACAACTCACCCATTTCACTTGGCTCTAATAATAACCTTAATGCTTGAAGTGTTTTCAGATGCTCATGTGGATTTTCTTCTTGTTCCACCAAGCTTAACAAACCATTGGCCAGCAAAAAAGAGGCTTGGTTGGTAAAGCCTGCAACATGAAATCCTGCATCAAATGCGGCTTCTGCAACCGCGGTAAAATCGACATGGGCTGTGATATCTTGATCACCTAAATTTATCAGAGGATTGGTGTGTGCTTGATGACGATGATGACACATTAATGTCCCTTGATGTCTATCAGGATGATAATATTCATGCCGTGGGAAACCGTAATCAATGATAAACATCGCCCCTTGAGAGAGCATGTCGTAGCATTGTCGAAACCAATCATCCAGGAATAAATTAGCTTCACCGAGGTATGGTTGAAGTGAAGCAGGCAGCGCTTTTGCCACATAAGCCAAAAGACGCTCATCACTGGTTGGTTTAAATTCTTCAATGAGGGTATTGTTCTCATCAAGGGTTACATAACTTTCAAGAATTTCATTCTCTAATTTTAAAAAGCGATGAACCGGCATTGCGTCCAGGACTTCATTGGCAATCACCACGCCCTCAAAAGGCTCAACAGGCCAGGCAGAGAGCCATTTTACACGCTCAAACAGATGGGGCAATTTTAATTGAATCAACTGTTGCTGCTGCTTTTTCAAATGACCGCTGACCTCAAGGATATGATATTGGAGCGGCAGTGCGCCCAACTCCTCAAGCGCACTTAAAAGGGCAACACATAAATCACCCGTCCCTGCTCCAAATTCAAACAAAATAGGCGCGCTACAAGCACTCAAGATTTGTTGGCATTGATTAGCGATGGTTTTTCCGAAGAGCGGCGTTAAAAGCGGGGCTGTGATAAAATCACCCTTTGTACCAAAGATTTCTTGGGCTTTACTATAATAGCCAAGATTTGGGGTATACAAAACCTGTTGCATGAAATCAACAAAAGGAATCGCACCTTTTTGGCGAAGTTCTTCAAAAATAACGTCAATTAAGCTCATGATACAGACAGTTAAAAGAAAAAGAGGAACATACCTTGATTCACATAAACAAACAAGTCACCCCCACGAAGCCATAAGAACATCAATAAAGTTAAAAAAACCGCGCAAGCGCTCATTCACGTAAACGAGCCCGTGAACGAGCCCGCGTGCGAAAAACAGCAACCCTTACCTTAAGCTAAATTTTTTCGCACCATCCGTGTTAGCATGGCCACCATACGCAAGAGCAACTGCCGCTCTAAAACAAAGACTCCTCAAGCAATTCCTGTAACCTAAAAAAACCGCGCAAGCGCTCATTCACGTAAACGAGCCCGTGAACGAGCCCGCGTGCGAAAAACAGCAACCCTTACCTTAAGCTAAACAATATCACTATTTTTTCGCACCATCCGTGTTAGCATGGCCACAATACGCAAAAGTAACTGTCGTCCTTCTCGAAACAAAGGCTCCTCCAGCAATTTCAGCTGGTAACAAACATCTAGTATCCCAGCACACTCCGTCGTTGAGCGCTTAGCGATCCGGTAAAATCTATTCTTTTCTTTTGGGGCAAACTCTCCCGCACCTTCAGCAATGTTAAAAGGAATAGAGGTACCGGCACGTTGTAGTTGATCAACAAGATAAGCTCGACCACGAGGGAGTTGCTGCGCGATTTTTTCGCTTAAGATAACCCACTCTATGGCTACTTTATAAACATCTAATTTTTCATGGTCGAAATACTGCACCCTAGGCTCCTTGAGGTTGGTTTTTGCTTCCTGGGATGAGATTAGCATATCCTAACAATGGTGAGACAAGTTTTGTTATGGCACACTAGTACTAACTTTTACTAATTTTTTCGCACGCGGGCTCGCACTCGGGCTCGTTCACGTAAATGAGCGCAAGCGCGGATACTTTATGGCTAGGCCATCAATAACAGTTAGAAGGAACTCACACCATGACCAGCTCTGTACAAGCTTTTGAAAAATGGCCATCAGCATGGAAAAAAGGGATCATCAGAACTAAAAATAAAATGGGCATCATGACGATGGAGCTTTCCCCGCCCTCCCGAGCCTTCGTCGAGCAAGCCAAAACTGCTCAAAAACCGATGTTAGATATTGGTTGCGCCTATGGTGCGGCGACGATTCCAGCACTCATCAATGGAGCTTGCGTTATTGCTTGCGATCTAGCTGAGGAGCACTTGAGCATCTTAGAAAAAAGTGTCCCTGAAGAAGGTAAACAACGTTTACAAACGCGTCAGGCGGCATTTCCCTATGAACTTGACTTTGAAGATGGCAGTTTAAGTGCCATCAACATCAGCATGGTATTACATTTCATGAAAGGGGATGACATATTGGTGGGATTAAAAAAATGCTACCGATGGCTTGAATCTGGTGGCAAGCTTTATGTCAACAACATGACGCCATCATTAGGTGTATATGATTGGCAAAAACTCACCACTTTATATAATGAACGTGTTAAAAACAACGAACAATGGCCCGGCGAAATGAACAGTAGATTACTCGCGAGAGAAGAATGGCGTGATCAAATACCAGAGTTTACACATTTCTTTGAACTAGATACCTTGCGATTTGTCGCTGAGGCTTCAGGTTTTTTTGTAGAAGACATCTACTATTTCTGTTATGACCTCCTCCCTGAGGAACACAAAACAAATGGAAAGGAATTTGTGGGTGTTGTGGCGGTTAAAAATAGCTAATCCTTAGTGTTAGCTATTGGCTGTGGGTGTTTTTAATTATCTAATAGATAAAGCCAAACAACCACAATGGAACTTTATTGCCAATCCCAGTCTCAATGTCATCACAAGCGAGAAAGGAATGCCCTGACGATTGAATTTGAGTTTGAGTTTGATCTTTGTTTCGCCCACCAATTTCAGCAACCCAATGATCATCAATCATAAAATCCCCCTGCTGTGGGATACACAACTCATGTTGGTAGGATAGCTGACTGAGAAAAAATAACTCCCGTAGCGTTCCAATGTTTGGCATTAAGGGACATAGTGCATGCATTTGATTAGGATTATCCAAATAAATTTTTTCAGGACTTTCTATTTTTTTGAGTTTTTGCGAGGCTTTCATACACAATCGAATCAACGATGAGTCAGACAAACACTGCAGATAAGTTTTAAGGGTACGCTCATCGCCAATCTCGACCAATTGTTTCAATTTAGTTAAATTAGCCGTAAAAGGCACTGATTCTGCAATAAATGACATCAGCTGCTTCATCTTTCGAATAGAATGTCCGGTGAAGGCAGGATAAAGGGCAGGAAGATCTGATTCAATCGTATAGTGCAAATTTTGTTCTAGAGTAATGAAGTACTGGTTAGAATCGACAAATTGTCTTGAATAAGGATAGTATCCTACCTGAAGATATTTTTTAAACTCTGCCAAAATTCTAATTGATTGGGGATCTATTAACCTTAAAATCTTATGGGCAATTTCGTCGTGATTGTTGACAAGCTCAGTTAGGGAAAAGCGTGGTAGTAGCAACTGATGTTGTAACTCAAGATATTCTCGAAACGAATACCCTGGCATCATACTGACAACAGCTCTTCTCGATAAATCATGCGATCCTTTACGAATCTCCAAAGCAGAGCTACCTGAGGCAATAATGTCAAGTTTTGGAAAGGAATCAAAGATACTTTTAAGCTCTTTTGACCACTCAGGGTGATGGTGAATTTCATCAAAAGCAATTAACCTTCCCCCCATAAGATAAAACGCTTCTGCAATGTCATACAGCGCGTAACTTCCAACCAAAAAGTGATCAACTGGAACGTAGATTATCTCCTCACTTAGAGAATTATTATCTACCGCTGCCAATAACGTCTGTATGAGAAATGTCGTTTTACCAACACCCCGTTGTCCAATCAGGACATTACAACGAGAGCCTTCAATATTTTTCAGTATGCACCGTTTATATGCTTGGTTATGCACTTCTAAAAAACGACGGCTGAGTAGTCGTAATTCGTTGATAAAAGGTTGATCAGGGGCTCTCATGATTATCACTCCGATATTTTTAATCAAAATATTAGTATTGCATTACTAATATTATAGTTTTTTTATCGGATTAATATACTAAATTTTAAGATCAATACCATGATTTTGCAAACAACCATTCATTTTATCAAGTTTAATGTTTAAATTACTCGGTTTTCTCACACAATAGGATAGTGCAATCATTACCTTTTATTGGTCAGTGAGATACCCCGATTAATCGAAAAGGAGCAATCATGAATCAAACCTCTCAAGTCGCACTCATCACCGGAGCTGCAAAGCGCATTGGGGCAGCAATCGCCACCTACTTACATCAAGCGGGTTTTCGAGTCGTGATTCACTATAGCCAATCAAAGAAAGAGGCCTTAGCCTTGGCAAATCAATTAAATACAATCCGGGCAGAAAGTGCTTGGGTCTTAAATGCTGATCTTAGTGACAAAGCTCAAGCAATAAAGCTCATCAATGACACGATAAGCGTTGCGAATCAGCTTGATCTTTTGGTTAATAACGCATCTATTTTTACCAAAACAACCACTAATCCATTAGACGAAGCCAATTGGGATAATCTTTTTATCACAAACGTCAAAGCTCCCTTTTGGCTGAGTCACAGTGCTTTTCCCCATCTCGCAAAACAAAAAGGCGCCATTATCAACATCACCGATATACATGCTGATGCGCCTTTAAAAGACTACACAGTCTATTGCCAATCAAAAGCTGCATTAGCCATGCAAACCAAAGCATTGGCAGAAGAGTTTGCACCAAACGTGCGGGTGAATGCTGTAGCGCCCGGCGCTATTCTTTGGCCAACAGAAGACAATGCGCTTAGTGAAAAACAACAACAGAAGATCGTAGCGAAAACCCTGTTAAAACAACATGGCGACCCACTTTACATTGCAATGGCGGTGCTAGCTCTTGCTGAAAATCCATTTATTACGGGGCAAATTTTGCGTGTGGATGGGGGGCGTGGATGATTAGCTCTTCGCTAAGGGCTTGGTTTACTCGACCCCTTTCTCAAAATAGCGTTCCACAAATCATAGTGTGGCTAGAATGGCTTCAATCTCTTCTTGCGATAGCCCAGTACTTAAAACTACCACCTCTATAGCAACGCCTTGTGCAAGCATTTTTTTTGCAATCTCATTCCTTTCCTCAGCTTTACCCTCAGCTTTACCCTCAGCTTTACCCTCAGCTCGACCCTCAGCTCGACCTTCAGCTAAGCCTTCAGCATACTTACCCGAAATCAACGTTTTTTCTCGGCTGACTTGATCCCAGTAACTATCATACAGATCAAGTTCCCCTGGGGTATACGCAGCGTGTTCAGCGAGTTCTATGGCTTGAGCTATTTCAGGCACTTCCAGCAGATCCGGCGATACAATTCTCGTTTTTTGGCCAATTTCACGAAGAAACCTTAACCATAATAAGCGAAGTTTTTTCTCACTAGACGATTGCACGGGAAATTTAGGTAATTCAATAAAAACAAGTTGTAAATGATCAATGATATCACTATTTTCAGCATCACCTCTTCTGACCAACTGATAGTGATGGTACCACTCAGGTGTTGTTTTTTCATAAATCGCAGCAACAAGGCCCAATCCATAAACCGGTTGGAGAAACTTATATTCCTCTCCTGCTTGTAATTGCTTGACGAAAGCCTGGCTGGTTCCAAAGAGTAGTCGCTGTTTAAATTGATCCGTCCAATTCATCTGCATTTCAACAACAAAAACCCTACCCTTTGCATCAGTACATTTTACATCAGCAATGGTCCGCTTGAACTCAGGTATCGCCGGAATTTGCTCATATTGCAGGTAAGTCAAGCTGATGATTGGACTATCAGAGGGCAAAGGCAACAAAGCATTTAGAAAACTGATGAGTATCTTTGGGTGATCGCCAAATATTTTTTTAAAAACAACATCAGCTTTTGG
>JBIIJL010000033.1:0-21364 GCA_044233795.1 Legionella sp.
ACTGATTCGGGTCCGCGCCCCAGAGAAAAATAGGCCTGGGCCAACATTTCATGATATTGTACTTGGTAATAGAGCGGCAAATCACCAATATTTTGAACAGCTGACAGCTTTGCTATGCTCGATTGAGGTTGATTACGAATCAACTCTATTTTAGCTAACAAGATATTTTTTTCATTGGCAAGGCTTCCCACCAAAGGTGAAGAGCTTGATAATAGCGCCTGTCCCTGACGCCACTGGCCATCATAGATCATCCTCCCTGCGGCTTTTAGGATTGTTGCTTGTTGTTCTTCTCCTGTTTGATCTTTAGATAAAGACAAGTACTCACCTGAAGACAAAGTATATGGACTAATGAGGGTTTCATCACTTACGTTTAAAGAGGCCTGCGTTGCTTTGGAAAAGCCAGGGAGTAACATGACAAAAAATGCTAAAATTAGAGTTTTAAACACCGTTTTTAAGCCTTTAGGGCACAGAAGAAGGCAAGAGGATAAACCATGACCGACACTTCATCAAGAACATCTGGTACCCTTTACATTGTGGCAACACCTATAGGCAACCTTGATGACATCACGCTTCGAGCGTTAAGCATCCTAAAAAGCGTTGATATTATTTTTGCCGAAGATACTCGCCATTCGTCTCATTTACTCAACGCCTTAGGAATTAAAAAACCATTACATTCTTTGCATGCACATAATGAAGCTCAGAAGAGTGAACAGGTGATAGCTACGCTCAAAAGTGGCCAATCCTGCGCGCTTATCAGTGATGCAGGAACCCCTCTTATCAGCGATCCAGGTTACCCGCTGGTCAAACTTGCTCAAACAGAGGGTATTTTGGTAGTACCAATTCCTGGGCCTTGTGCGCTTATTACAGCCCTTTCTTCTGCAGGCGTTGCTTGCGATACCTTCACGTTCTGTGGATTTTTGCCAGCAAAATCCTCTCAACGAAAGGAGCGTCTCACCCAATTAAGTGAGGTTGCGCACACCTTGGTTTTTTATGAATCCACTCATCGCATCCTTGAAACGATTGATGATATTGCTTTAGTGTTTGGCGCGCCCTGTGAGTTGGTGTTAGCAAAAGAGCTCACCAAAACCCATGAACGATTTATTGCAGGAAACTGCAATTTTATAAAAGAATGGTTAATGTTGGAAAGTCACTCAAAAGGAGAGTTCGTATTGCTGATCCCGCCAAGGGAAATAAAACCACCTGAGGATCGGGCTAATCATCAACTCTTATCAGTGCTCTTGGATGAGTTACCTCTTAAGCAAGCGGTAAAATTAGCAGCTCAACTGTCGAGCACCTCTAAAAATGAACTTTATCAATTAGCACTGACCATTCGAAACGATTAAAATAGACCATCATCCACAATTTACAAGGAAATATTTAATGACTCATCTACTTAATTACTTGCTTTTTCTTAGCCTAATTCTTTGTATAGGGCCTGTTACAGCAGTATCAATTGGGCAAGTAACCGTTATTGACCAATATCAAGGTACTCGCATACTCACCTATGAAAAAATAAATGAATATGCTGTGGTCGAAGGCGATATCATCATTGGAAAACTATCCAAAATAGCTGTGGCCAAAGCGTTTATCATCTCTAAGCTTGGCGGTGGACTTTGGCCGCATGGCGTTGTGCCTTTTGAGTTGGCTGAGAACTTACCTTTGATGAACAAGCTTGCTACCCTGCAAGCTATTGCCCATTGGCAGCAAAAAACCAACATTGATTTTGTTGAGCTCACTTCAAAAAATCGTGATTCATATTCTGATTACATTTCTTTTGTGCCAGCTGGCGGCACAACGTGCGCTTCATATGTTGGGAAACAGAAAGGACGTCAAGAAATTGTACTTGCGCCACGATGTAATACCATGAATACGGTCCATGAAATTGGTCATGCGCTCGGTCTTTGGCATGAACAATCACGTGCAGACCGTGATCAATACATTCAAATTGTATGGGAAAATATTGATGAGGCTCATCGGTACAATTTTGACCAACATCTCAATGATGGCAAAGATTTTGGTGAATACGATTATCAATCCATCATGCATTATCCACCAGATGCTTTTTCAAAGAACGGTCTAAAAACCATCATTCCGTTGCGAGATGACGTAGAAATTGGTCAACGAAAACATCTTACAGACAAAGATATTGCCGCAATCGATTCAATGTATCCTGAAGGTGGTTAGTACCATTCTTTAGGATGGTGTACAGCAGGAATTTTCAGCCTTGATTGGGCCGTCAAAATAGCCATGCGTGCATTCGTAACCGACGTATGCAATTGCAAGGATGAATCCTGCTTCAATTGAAGCTGCAAAAGTTGCTACAATAAGAAGTGGCATCACGGTATTTTTTACCATAGCAATGATGAAGTCATTTCTAGCGGTTAATGCCTTCTGTTCGAGCAAGTTTAGATGGTCCGTCTGTTCTTTACTGATGTGTTCTTGCTTTTGCAGATATTGTATTTCCCACCCGCTTTGTTGAAATTGTAGTGATGCGCCTTGGTATTCACCATAAATATCTGCAGTTATATACATTGCCACCGCAATTGTACATACCATATAACATAATGCAACAGAAGTAGCAGAGGCCGCCAGCAGCATTGAGGCAGAAAATCCTGCCAAAAGAAGCGTTGCCGCAGCAACATTAAACAACAACGTTTGGTTGGTTGTTTCCCACTCAATATTTAGTTGTATTAACTGATCATCTAACACTTTGTATTGTATACATTGTTCTGATGACATAACGTTTTTCAAAATAGCTGAGGTTAACACCCCTTTTTCATACTCATACTGATCTCGTACCTGTACATATTCCTTGTAAGCGCAATGACGTCGATAAAGCAATAGTGAAACATCAAACACTAAAAAACCTGCAGTAAGCCAACCTGCAAAAAAATCAGAGATTTTGGAATATTTAGCAAAGTTACAAACACCATTCACCGATCCCCAAGCGATATCATTGAGAATGGTGCATAAACGATCATTCAATGCATAAGAACCTCGAGTCGGTGCGGGAATGACTTCCTCGCCGTTCGCGGGAAAAAACGTATGCTTTACAAGTACGCCTGCATTGAGTACTAAACGCGCAGCAAAGAGACCCACACTTAATACATTGAAAATTTCTGCAGGGGCGTTAATAACAGAAACCATTGCATCAACATCGGTATGACGACCTAGAATATCATCAAGCTTATCAAACAATTTTAGATCACGCGCAACAAGCAACGACTGTTTTACTGTAAGTCGACAAAAGAGAAAATGAATCCGATAGATGTTCGCAAAGCCGAGCCAATCACGAATCTTAGTCGTGTGAAAAGGGGTACTAAAAAGCTCGCCCAAATCTTCTGATAGTTTTCTTTGGAAATGAGCTAAAAACCCTTCCTCATTATGAGACTTTTTGGGAAGATGCCCTCTTTCTATCCGATGGGCAATATCATCACGCAATTGAGCGTATTTGGTTGCTTGTGCTTTTTTACCATACGTTACGTTGTAGGAATAAAGTATTAAGGTGCAATAGTAGCAATAGAGCCAAAATTCATCCCTGTGATCGCCGTGTTTTTTAAGGCTACTAAAAATATGGTTAAATTGCTTTTCAAAATATATACGGTTCGAAGCTTGAAACGCAAAGTCATGCTGCTCCTTGGAGCGATTCTGAGCTTCTTGTATAATAAAAACTTCTTTGAAAAAGGTTTGTTTATCCGCGTAAAAGGCATCAAATCGAAAAGGCTGAGTCATAAAGCACCCTAAAAAAATATTCCGCGCAGCTATAATTGTATATACATTAACATTCTGCGCAAGAATTAACAAGCACTTTTGGTTGTTTTTTTGGTCTTTTGGTATACAAAAAGACCAAAATGGGGCTATCAACATATCAAAGCAGCTATCTTCTTTAACATTTTCTCAAACTTAAAGCGTATTGACAATTGCATCGCCCAAGCCTGGATGCTCAAGTTAAAAACCAAGCTATATTAAAAATCTCTGTACATGACAATTTTCTTATCATTTACAGGGAGCGCTGCGATTTTGTAGAAGACCATCCGTGCCATTCCCTCTCCCCAACCATCCTCGCGCGAAAACATGCCATCATATTACTCAAATTCTTAGCGCAGGAACGGTAAAATTTAGGCCATGATATGAACTTATCCTATGAGCTTACTCCATACTCCATCATGATTAAGGGCTTCTTCTGTTCTTCGTTTGACGTTTTCAAGCACCTTATCAGCGTCTCTTGAAATATCAGCAAAACGCCAGAAAAACGGTAGTGGTATCTGCGCATGTTTTGCCAGATATTCCGTCTTGGCTCGAGCAGCACCCTCAATGCTCTTCATTTTTTCTCTTTTCACAGCCTCTTTAATGTTCTGCTTTACTGTTTGATAATTTTCTCTCAGGTTAACTATATTATCTGATTTTAGTAAGTCTATAATGTGACCTGTTGATGAAGCATCCTTGTCCTTTGGTTCCAAATTATTCAGATAAGCTAAAGTAACTATAATTTTATGATATCTAAGGGGGCTAAAAAATTTAACAACACCACCATACCCACTCTTAACTAACCAGGAACTTAACCTCCGTTCCTCTAAATAACCCTTGGCATTTCCAATTTGCGATGCTATCGCTAGCGAGAACTGTAGCTGCTCTGCCGTAAAATAGCCTTCCCCTGCAATATTTGCTAACGCTAATGAGTTTGGTCTAAGAATCTTTTCAGATACATCATCAACAGGAGGGTCAGCTAACTCATCTTTATGCCGCTTTTCGACTTTGGCATCTGGTAAGTCATCATACCCGATACCCTCACTCTTTAATCGTAATAGAGTTTCTTGGTATTTTTTCAGTAATTGAAAATCGGCGGTTGCCTTAACTTTATCAGCAGCCTTATCTGGATGCAGTCGTCGAGCAGCTTTCCTGTAAAAAGTGTTGATTTTATCAGAAGAGAGCTCGGGCCAATCTTTCAGATCAATACCCAACATCCCTAGCATCGCAAGAAAATCCTGCTTGTTAAACTCACTAGAAGGGGGGCTAAATTCTTTTGGAAAAGCGTGACTCTTAAATATTACTCTAAAAGCCAGGAATTTTTGTAAATGCGCCTGAATCACCTCATCATTAAAAGATTTTTGTTCTGTAGTTAAGGTGTCAGTAGGTGTTTTCCAGTATTGATCCAACCATACGGCAAATTGCTTTTGCTCTAATTTCCACATCAACATAAACAATTCGAACGTTGTGGTATTTTTGTCAAGACCCAGCAAGACAAAGGCTTCATCCGCTGAAGGCATTTTTTCTCCCGTAGCTAAATAGGCCACCCGGTCAAGTACCTTGTAATATGTATTTCCAAAATTGAGTTGCACACCATTGTAATCAAAAAAATGCTCCGTCAAACGACATTTTACTATAAATGAGTCAAAGAGATATGTCAGTTTAATATAGATTTTTTGAAGTGCTAACTTAGACAGCTCAGTATCTGCTGCTGCAAAAGACTCACAATCATTGATCAGTGTCTCGGGAAATAACCTAAGGATATTTAGCACTTTTAGCTCAAATGGAAAATCGCGCTTAAGTTTCTCAATCTGTTCGTCTATATGTCTTTTGGCAGAAGGAACGTTTTCGAAATAGCCTTCTGGATTCCAATACAAAGAATAAATTGTGTTCAATAACTCAATAAGCTGTCTGTCAAAAATCGAGTATAACCTATTGGTATAATCTTTAACTACTTTCATAGTATCTGGATTAGGAACCTGCTCATTTAGACTCTTGATAAGCCACTTAAGAAAAGCAAGCTTACCGTTAACATCTGTTTCATATTTCAAGGGCTCAATAACAGGTTGCCTAAGAAGCACCAGCTCCTTGCTATTTGCTGCAAGAAGAATATCATCAAATACCTCGGCTAATTGTTCTTCTGTCTCAAGTTTATCAAGTGTCCTTAGGTATTCTTCGGTTTGAAACTTTTCAACGAGCTCACATTCTGTTTTCTTATCAAGAGTACTTAAGGCGAGCTCTAATGTATAGGCCTGCAATAGCTTTAAAACCAAAGTAAATGAAGATCCATAGATAGATTCAAACCCTGATTGTTGCCAAGAGGCACGCCCTCTAAAAAATATCTTCGCAAACTCAACAGGTATTTTGTATCGGAAATTCCTGCTGATGACGTGCAGCTTCCAATTATCTTCAACGCTAAATAGCTCTTTTGTTGCGCCTACAAGGGCGGTCTGAGCATCTATGAACGTTTTTATACGAGTATACAAAACAGTGTCCTTTTTTTAAATTTTTGTTTGCATATTGTACTCAAAGTCTTTTAATAATTCAATAAAATTGTTGGCGCGAACACTGCAAGTAAACTTTAGGGACGTTATCTAATAAACCATCTAAGACACCTGATGATATTTAGTTTGACCAATGCTTGTGTGTTTATTATGATACGAGCTCATTAATTAATCATCAATTCGGTATGCCAAAATCATTTGTTGTGAATATTAAAAATGAATTTTATATAGCCATTGCCAATAAAGGAATGCATTGCTTTCTTATGCTGGGTGTTGTTAAAGACGATGGATCGCACCAGTTATTGGCCAGAGTTGGAAAGTCAAACAACCTTGATCCTGACTTTTATAACCATTGCAGGATGATGCAGAAAGCCATCTGTGGCAGTGGGACCATTGCTATAATAAGCGATGAAGGCATTTTCAAGCCCAAAACAAAACAAATCTTTATTAGTTATCAGGCCTATACAATTTCAAAGGAACAAGCCATTGAATTTTTAGTTCTTATCAATGATATTGAGATTCAGCAATTAGAAAATCCTACTGTTCGTGCAAGCTGGAACAAATATAAAACTGATGAAAATCGTATCCAATGTTACATCCCAACTGTTGATAAGGCACAACAAACTATTAATTTTGAGTTCAAGTCGCTCAACTCTTGGGCGAATGGCATCAGTTCGAAAGGCAAATATCATAATAGAAACAACCTTTTCAAAGATGCACAAACCCTACATACTAGCAATACTTGCCGAACAACCGCATTAAGAATCCTAGAGAGCGTACTGGGTTTTAAAACCGGTGTTTCAGAATCCTTTTACATTGCGCCTAAATACAGAACAACACTTCTAGCAGGTCAACCATTATCGAGCAGTTTTTATATTCTACCACCGCCTCCCGAGGCTTTTTTTAAAACATTATCTCCATCACAATTGGATGTGCTGCAACAGCTTTATAAACGGCTAGCGGTGCTTCCTTTATCCAAAATCAATGATATCAAAACCCGCGCAAAATTCATGGAATTAAAAGCGATGTATTTAGATATAGCAGGATACTGTAACCTCAGTGCAGTAGACGTTTTAGTTAGTATCCTCGCGCATGAGGCAGCGCATCGCAAAGAGTTGTACGCCGTGCGTTCGCCAAATATTATCAGTCGATTTTTCTCAATAAAGTCAACAACAGAACATATGTTGACACAATTAAAACAAAAGCTTAGCCACGAAGCAGGGCCGCAATCTTCCTTTGTATCATGCTGACCCAATCCTGATGGCAAGCCTATACTAGGGGCTGTTGACAATCCCATTTTTCAATTGAAAGGATGAATGTGCTATTGATTGTTTTAAAATACGTGGAAGGCGATCATCGAACGCAGTAAAAAACAATTGTCCGCTAACTGTGGTTAAGTAGTCTATCACCCGTGTGAGATGATGATCATCGAGTTCAGCTGCAATATCATCGAACAAATACAGACACATTTTTGGCACCAGTTTTGCCTGTGCGAGCTTTAAAGCAATTAATACAACTTTTTGTTGGCCCCGCGACAGCAAAAGCTTGGCTTTTTTCGACGACAAATCGAAAGCAATATCAGCTTGGTGAGGGCCCACATGTGTAAATTGTCGTTGAATATCTTGATTAAAATGAGCATCAAGTACCTCTGCGAGTGATTTTCCACTTTGCTTTCTATCCCAGCCTTTATAATAGCTAATGCTACAAGGAACATCTGTAAGGCTGCCCAACACCTGTTGGAATTCACTTGACCACACTTTGAAGTAGCTATCTCTCATTCGATCAAGCTCAATAGCCAACTCCACTAATTGTTTATCCCACGGTGCAAACAACGCCCGGTTTGCCTTTTGCCGCAACAACGCATTACGCTGTTTTAACACCATGCGATAAGCCTTCCAAACCATATGATAGGTATGTTCCACGTGAAACATACCCCAATCAAGCAATATCCTTCTGGTTGCTGGGCCTGTATCAATAATTTGGAAGATATCCTGATAAAAAACCTGACAAGGTAAAAAACGGGCTAAATCACTGCTACTCGTGCAAGACTGACCATTTAACTTAACCTGGGTCGGACCAGATATTGATTTTTGAATACTGACAGTGTCTTGTTTAACTGTACGTGCAAATACAGTAAACGATTCGTGATAATGATTAACCAGAGGAGAGACCTCGCGTGTCCTAAAGGAGTGTCCACTACATAACAAATAAATCGCCTCTAACAGTGTGGTTTTTCCACTCCCATTGGGTCCAAAAAATAAATTACATTGAGGATGCAGTATAAACTTTGCGTAAGTAATATTACGCAAAGAGTGAACTGCCAATTCACTTAAGGGCCGTGCCATAGAATACTCAATGATTAAATCTTCATAGGCATAATAATATAAGAGTAGAGTGGGTCTTGTGGAGACTCTACCAAAATACTACTATTCGTATCAGATAGCGATAATCGCAAAACGCCTTCTCCTACGTGATTAAGAACATCCAAAAGATAGCTTGCGTTGATACCAATCTTTAACTCAGAGCCAGTCGTCTCGGCAGGTAAACTTTCTATAGCTTCTTCTTGCTCATGATTATTAGCAATTAATGTTAACTGGTCATTTTGTACATGCAACATTACTGCTCGCAACTTTTCATTTGCCAAAATAACAATTCTTGATAGGGCACGTTTAAGTTGGTCTCTATCAATCAGTACTTGCTTATCTTGATCTCGGGGAATCGCTTTAGTATATGGAGGAAAACGTGCCTCAATAAGTTTGGTCAAAAAAGTAAACTGGGTGGTTACGAGTTTAAAATGGCTTTTTCCAGCACATAACAATACTTCTTCATCTACAATAGTAGTCAGTAATCGCAACATTTCTTGTATTCCCTTACGAGGCAACAAAAACCGATGGTGTTGACTGATAGTTGCAAGAGGTAATCGGCAGATTGCCATACGATGCCCATCCGTCGAAACTGCTGTTATCACCTGCGCATCTAATTCTAATAAGAGGCCATTCAGAAAGGCACGTACATCATTTTGCGACATCGCAAAGTGAGTAGACTGTAATAAATGAACTAACGCTAATCGTGAAATGCTAAATTCAACTTCATTCACCTCATTATCAGTATTTGGATAATCCTCTGCAGGTAAAGTCGCTAATTTAAATTTACTACGAGCCTCTTTGATAATTAGGGTGTTTTCATCAAAAATAAAAGTTGGGCTGGCATTGTCATCTAAAGAGCGAACAATATCTATCAACTTTTTTGCCGGAACAGTTGCACATCCAACGCCTGAACTTCTTAAAAAAGGGGAGGAACCTATAATTTCAATTTCCAAATCCGTAGCTGTTAAGAAAAGGCGTGTATCCGTTAGCCTAAGCAATACATTGGCCAAAATAGGGAGAGATTGTTTCTTATCAACAGCACCACTCACCGTGAGTAACATAGGCAATAATTGTTGCTTTGTGATGGTCATTTCAAACATGTGAGATCTCTATATCAAGAGGATAATATCCTCATTAAGTTTTTGTAGTCCTCAGCAAAATCGCGAGCCTCAAGCACAAGTTCCTTGACCTTACGACACGCATGAATAACCGTCGTATGATCACGCCCACCGAAATGGTCTCCTATTTCTGGAAGGCTATGATTAGTGAGCTCCTTGGCAAGCGCCATGGCCATTTGTCGGGGACGTGCAATTGATCGGCTGCGTCTTTTAGAGAGTAAGTCCGCAACTTTGACTTTATAATATTCGGCAACTGTTTTTTGGATGTTCTCTATAGTTACCAATTTATCTTGAAGAGCTAATAAATCGCGCAATGCATCATTTACAAATTCAATAGTAATGGGCTTACCTGTAAAATGCGCATTAGCAATAACACGTCTTAAAGCCCCTTCTAACTCACGGACATTCGAGCGAATCCGTTTAGCAATGAAAAATGCAACTTCATAAGGTAGTTCAATATTAGATAACTCAGCTTTACTGATAAGTATCGCAACCCTCGTTTCAAGCTCAGGCGGCTCAACCGCAACAGTAAGCCCCCAGCC
Source organism: Legionella sp. (assembly GCA_044233795.1). GTDB lineage: Bacteria > Pseudomonadota > Gammaproteobacteria > Legionellales > Legionellaceae > JBIIJL01. Next base: position 10,278 of record JBIIJL010000033.1, read on the forward strand.
AAATCGGGATTTTAATCGTTCTTCAACGCCTTCAATTTCTTTAGGGTATCGATCACTTGTTAAAATAATTTGTTGCTGGCCTTCAAGTAGCGCATTGAAGGTATGAAAAAACTCTTCTTGTGAACGATCTTTACCTGCAAAAAACTGAATATCGTCTATCAATAAAGCATTTAATGAGCGGTAAAAACGTTTAAATTCATTAATAGTATTCGTTTGGAGTGCCTTGACCATATCAGCTACAAAGCGCTCAGAATGAAGATAAAGAACTTTTGCCTCAGGATTATTCTTTAAAATTGCATTGCCAATCGCATGCATCAAATGGGTTTTACCAAGACCAACACCACCATAAATGAATAATGGATTATACGCATCTCCAGGCCGTTCTGCGACTTGCCAAGAAGCAGCACGAGCGAGCTGGTTAGAATTACCTTCGACAAAACTATCAAAAACAAACTTTCTATTTAGATAACTATTCTTATAGTGGTCTTGTGTTTTCTTAAGAGATGTTTTCGATACCACAGAATGATCCTGTGCTTTAGGTGTCGCTTGCGCAGGAACTGTCGATTCATTGATCCTGCTACCAATCTCAATGCTAACCAATTTAATCGTATCGGCACTAATTTGACTAACCAATTCCTTAATTCTGGGAAAAAAATGCTTTTTAACCCAATCAACAACGAAACGATTAGGAGCAAGCAATATCAATGTGGATTCTTCAGCCTCAGCTTGTAACGGACGAAGCCAAGTGTTGAATTGCTGCGGCGGGTACTCTTCTTGTAAAAGACCCAAACATTTCTGCCAGACGGTTGCAGGCACATTCACTCCTAAAATACGATCGAAAAACTAAAATAAACCATACCCTTGTGGCATAAGATGCAGGGCATAAAAAATTGATTTAATCCAAACAGGTCATCACGCTCATAGAAAATGATTAACATCTCATGTATCGACTTTACAGTAGCTCTTTGGGATAAAGGCTTGTGAAGAATCTAGATTAAGTGAGCATTGAGTTCGTTTCTAAGTTAAATATTGCCACTGAATGCACTCTGCCTGCAAGAAAAAATAAATAAATCAGATCGAGTAGGAAGGGCAATCTAGTAGCGCTCAACTTTATGCTTGCGATGACATCCGAAGATGGTAACAAAAAACAACCATAGTGTATATCGTATATTACTTATGACGCATATACCAATGAAAACTTACCGAAAAAGCCTGTGCATAAATAGGCTGTTAGCTAGCTAACAACCCGAGGATATAAAATCAGGTGCTTAACATTCACCGGTTTAAAGTGATCCCATACCCTACTTATCAGACTTCTTTATACATCATAATACTTAATTAACCTCATGATTTTTATCTAATTTTGAATGATATCAACAGAAAATCAGATGCTTATAATAAGAATAGATTTAAAAAATTAATTTGTAATAATTATAAAAGCGGGAATTTCAGTCTAGCGTTCTAAACGCAGGATTAAATATCATCTTGAATTCGTATTTGACAGTAGCGACAAAGTTTCTTATCATTGCGAGCTCTAAAAAAATTAATGCAGGCAGATTATGAAACGTACCTTTCAACCTAGTAATTTAAAACGCAAACGTGATCATGGTTTTCGAGAAAGAATGGCTACTCGATCTGGCCGCCTAGTGATTAAAAGACGGCGCGCTAAAGGCCGTAAACGCTTATCTGCATAATCTTGACGTGTACGTTTTTGATAAGGCACGGCGTTTACTAAAAAAAATAGAATTTGATGCAGTATTTAGTCAGTCGAAGAAAATTGTAACCGACGAATTTATAGTAATATATCGAGAAAATGCAATTGGTCAGGCAAGACTTGGGATGGCACTATCGAAAAAGATGATTGCAAAAGCGCATGATAGAAACCGTATTAAGCGCTTAGTGCGTGAAACATTCCGTGTTCAGCAATTACCACCATATGATATTGTTTTTCTAGCAAGAAAAGGTGTTGCAATGGTGCCTAAAGCATTCATCAATACTAGATTGGGTTATATATGGCAAAAGATGTCCAAAAAATGATTTGTCTTCCTGTTAAGTTATACCAGTACTTACGGCCATTTAGAGCACCATGTTGTCGGTTTTACCCGAGTTGCTCGGATTACACACTATCAGCGATTGAGACCCACGGTGCTTTCAAGGGACTGTGGTTAGCTTTTCAAAGGTTGTTACGATGCCATCCGTGGTCCTTGGGTGGATATGATCCTATTTTACCTAAAAAAGAGAAGTATTAATGGATTTACGACGAGTCTTCTTATACTCAGCATTAGCTTTTGTGGGTTTTTCTTTGTGGACAAGTTGGCAAGTTGACTATCCGGCAGAACCCGTTCACCAACAAAGTTCGCCCAGCGTTAATAATCCTGGGGATACACTTTTGCCAACCAAAGTGTTGACAAGCTCAGATACAACTGATGAAGGTATGCCTTCTTCAGCTGTGGTGGGTCACGATACAGCTGCGGGCAAGCAAATAAAAGAATCAGCACAACCATCTGTAGTGCATGTTGAAACAGATGTTTTAAAACTCGATATTAGTTTAAAACATGGTGACATCATTCGTGCGACACTTAGCGATTACCCAGTCAGTGTTGATAAAAAAGAGACCCCTTTTGAGTTACTGCAAGATAATCCAGAAGAACGCTACGTTGCTAACAGCGATTTGTTTATAGTCAAGGGTCAAGTGATTGAAAATGCGGATGGGCATTATACAAGTACTAATCAAGAATATAAGCTTAATGAAGGCCAAGAAGAGCTTGTGGTTACCCTTTCTGGACAGAGTAAAGAAGGGTTGTTCATTCAAAAAGATTTCATATTTAAAAAAAGAAGTTACTTAATTTCCGTACGCTATCATCTAACCAATAACAGCAGCGATGTTTTCAAAGGATACATGAATACCCAATTGCTGCGTAGCTCACCGACAGAAGATAAATCAAGTATTTTTCATGTTGGTTCATACACTGGGGCATCCTACTCTATTCCAGGAAAACATCGTTACCAAAAGGTTAATTTTAAGGACATGACCAAAACTAATCTTGATGTTCTTGCAGATAGTGGCTGGATTGCTATGCAGCAACATTACTTTCTGACAGCTTGGATCCCTGAAAAAGAGAGTAAAAATCAATTTTATACCCGTGCTGTTGGTGGAGATTATACCATTGGAACTGTCAGCCAGCCCCTTACTATCTTACCAGCACAAAAAGCGAGTGTGGGATCCAATCTTTACCTGGGTCCTGAAATTACGAGTGATCTTAAAGCCATTGCCCCAGGTCTTGATCTGACTGTTGATTATGGTTGGCTATGGTTTCTTTCATCTTTATTGTTCACACTGATGAAAGCGATGTATAGTGTGGTTGGCAATTGGGGATGGGTGATTGTTCTGGTGACAGTGCTTATCAAATTAGCATTTTATCGTTTGTCTGCTACAAGTTATAAGTCAATGGCTGGTATGCGTAAGCTTCAGCCTAAATTGCAGGCATTACGTGAGCGCTATGGTGATGATAAAGCTAAAATCAGTCAAGCAACCATGGAGCTATATCGACAGGAAAAAGTTAACCCGTTGGGTGGATGTTTGCCTATTGTTATTCAAATTCCAGTCTTTATCGCATTATATTGGGTATTATTAGAAAGTGTTGAATTACGGCAAGCCCCCTTTATTCTATGGATAAAAGATTTGGCGATGCCTGATCCATTGCACATACTACCTGTGATCATGGGTGCGACTATGTTGATTCAACAAAGACTTAATCCAGCACCGCCTGATCCCATGCAAGCAAAAATTATGATGTTTTTGCCAGTGTTGTTTACAGGGCTTTTTTGGAATTTTCCCGCGGGGTTGGTGTTGTACTGGATTGTGAATAACTCTTTGTCAATTTTGCAGCAATGGTATATCACACGTAAATACAGTGATGATAAGCCAAAACGTCATTTGGCTGTAGCAAAATAAATGTCTGTTGATACCGTGGTGGCTATTGCTACCCCGCCGGGGCGAGGTGGGGTGGGGATAGTTAGACTCTCAGGACCACAAGCGTATCATATAGGACTTCTTCTCATTCAAAAAACATCTCTTGACATAAAAGTTGCAGACTATCGATCTTTCTATTCAGAAACTGGAGAGTTACTCGATCAAGGGATTGTTCTATATTTTAAAGCACCACACTCATTTACAGGCGAGGATGTGGTTGAATTTCAAGCTCATGGTGCACCTATTGTATTGGATAGATTGGTTAAAACGTGCGTTGTGCATGGCGCCCGTATTGCAAAGCCCGGAGAGTTTTCAGAGCGTGCTTTTCTTAATAACAAAATTGACCTTACACAAGCAGAAGCGATTTCAGATTTGATTGCTGCAAGCTCAGAAACTGCAGCTAAAATGGCTATGCGTTCTTTGCAGGGTGATTTTTCTAGACAAATTCAAGCTCTAAATGACCAACTGATAGCCCTTCGTCTGTATGTTGAAGCGGCTATTGATTTTCCAGAGGAAGAGATTGATTTTCTTAATGATGGTAAGGTTTTGGCAAAGCTTACTACAATTATTAAAGAGCTTTCCGTTATACGAAATAGTGCAAATCAAGGTACGATGCTTCGCGAAGGGTTATCTGTAGTGATAGCTGGTCGGCCTAATGCGGGTAAATCCACCCTTATCAATTGCTTAGCGAGGCGTGATGTAGCCATTGTGACAGAAGTTGCAGGGACTACCCGGGATGTCATGCGAGAGCATATTCTTTTAGATGATCTACCTATTTGTCTTATTGATACGGCAGGCTTAAGAGAAAGTGATGATGCGATCGAAAAAGAGGGTATCAGGCGAGCGTGGCTCGAAGTAGCACGGGCTGATTGCTTGTTGATGGTGATTGATACATCAACTGAATCAATGGAAGAAAGTGAACTAAGTGAAGCCATACTCAATGTTCTGCCTGCAAAGGTCCCAGTGATTCAGGTGTTTAATAAAATTGATCAATTGGGATTAAATCCGAAAACAGTAGAAAATGCAGTATACCTCTGTGCGAAAACTGGGGAAGGAGTTGCATTTTTGCACGATAAAATCAAACAAGCAGTAGGATATGTGCCCACTGAGGGTCAGTTTATAGCTCGCTCGCGCCATCTAGATGCCTTAGATAGAGCCAAAGAGTTACTCAATAATGGATATGATGAATTAATGTCCCACCGCCGTGGTGAGTTGCTTGCCGAAGACCTGCGTTTGGCTCATCTTGCTTTATGTGAAATAACAGGTGAGTTTACTTCTGATGATTTGCTTGGAGAGATTTTTTCAAGTTTTTGTATAGGTAAGTAGGCATTGTCCCTAGATTACTACTCTTAATCTCTGTGGATGACAGATTTTTTTACCATGAACAGAGCGCAGCGCTATAAGCTCATACTAACGCTCTGTTAATTATGCTATAGTGACAAACATTTTCCGTGCAATTTGGCAACGAGGACACCTTATGGCCAGTTATGATTCGACCAATATCAAGGTTTTAAAAGGACTTGATGCAGTTAGAAAGCGCCCCGGGATGTACATTGGGGATACAGATGATGGCACGGGCCTTCATCACATGGTCTTTGAAGTGGTCGATAACTCAATTGATGAGGCGCTTGCAGGACATTGTCACGAGATTTTTGTAACAATTCACCAAGATGAATCCATTACCGTTAAAGATGATGGTCGTGGGATACCGGTTGATATTCACAAAGAAGAAGGCCGTTCTGCTGCAGAAGTGATTATGACTATTCTTCATGCAGGTGGTAAGTTTGATGATAACTCTTATAAGGTCTCTGGTGGTTTGCACGGGGTCGGGGTATCGGTTGTCAATGCACTGTCTGAGGAGCTTCATTTAACCATTCATCGTTATGAAAAAGTCTATGAACAACATTACCGCCATGGGGTCCCTGATGCTCCTCTTGCAGTCACGGGTGAGTCTAAGACGACAGGCACACAAATCTGGTTTAAACCAAGCGCTGCTACTTTTACAAATATTGAGTTTCATTACGATATCTTAACCAAGCGTTTACGAGAGCTTTCTTTTTTAAACTCTGGTGTTTGTATCCATTTATGTGATGAAAGGACTGATAAAAAAGATACTTTTCAATATCAAGGTGGGATAAAAGCATTTGTAGAGCATTTGAACCGCAATAAAACACCTATCACATCGACAGTTTTTTCTATGATAGGTGAAAAGGATGGGATTGTGGTAGAGCTTGCGATGCAGTGGAATGACGCTTACCAAGAGAATATTTTTTGTTTTACCAATAATATACCTCAGCGTGATGGGGGAACCCATTTGGCTGGGTTTCGCGGTGCGCTTACAAGAACACTTAACAATTATATAGAAAACGAAGGCTATGCAAAAAAAGCAAAAATTACAACGATTGGTGATGATGCGCGAGAGGGATTAACAGCAGTTTTATCAGTGAAGGTTCCTGATCCTAAATTTTCTTCACAAACCAAAGACAAACTGGTCTCCTCGGAGGTCAAAGCGGCAGTTGAGTCATTGGTTGCTGAAAAATTTAATGATTATTTACTAGAAAACCCAGCAATGGCCAAGGCGATTGTCAGCAAAATGATTGATGCAGCACGTGCTCGAGAAGCGGCAAGAAGGGCTCGAGATATGACGCGTCGCAAGGGCGCTTTAGATATTGCAGGCCTTCCTGGAAAACTTGCCGATTGCCAGGAAAAAGACCCGGCCCTTTCTGAGCTTTATCTAGTTGAGGGAGACTCCGCGGGGGGCTCAGCAAAACAAGGGCGGGATAGAAAATTTCAGGCAATTCTTCCGCTTAAAGGAAAAATATTAAACGTAGAAAAGGCTCGTTTTGATAAAATGCTTTCTTCGCAAGAAGTCGCAACGCTTATCACCGCGTTAGGTTGCGGCATTGGTCCAGATGAGTATGATCCTGACAAGACTCGCTATCATCGAATCATCATCATGACCGACGCTGATGTTGATGGTTCACATATCAGAACATTGTTGCTTACATTTTTCTACCGTCAAACGCGAGAATTGATTGAGCGCGGCTATATTTACATCGCCCAACCTCCTCTTTATAAGGTCAAACAAGGTAAACAAGAACAATATGTAAAAGATGATGATGCGCTATACGAATATTTAACACAAACAGCGCTAGATGGCGCTGCATTTCACCCAGCAAAAGACGCGCCTGCCATTACAGCGCAAGCTTTGGGTGAATTGGTTCATCAGTTTCGTCGCGTTCAAAAGATTGTCAAACGCTTTTCACGTCGTTATAACGCAGATGTTATGAAGCAGGTTTCACTTATGCAGCCTTTGGAGACGATAAGTTTACAATCGCAAGAAACAATCATTGAGTGGGCGCATCATCTTGAAAAAAATCTTGAGCGGTTAGAGAGTAAAACACAAAAATTTGTGACAGATATAATACCTAATCAAGAGACGGGCTATTTTTTACCTCGTGTGATCATGACCCAACACGGCCTAGATACACCGATTGTATTGAGTGAGGAATTGTTCTTTTCTAAAGATTATAAAGAGATGGCAAATCTTGGCTACAAACTTCATCAATTGGTCGAGGAAGGTGCTGTGATTAAACGCGGTGAAAAATCACTTGTTGTAAATCATTTTGAAGAAGCCTTGAATTGGTTAATGGATGAGGCCAAGCGCGGCCAGACCATTCAGCGGTATAAAGGTTTGGGAGAGATGAATCCAGAACAACTCTGGGAAACCACCATGGACCCCGAGGTGCGCCGTATGATGCAAGTTAAAATTGAAGATGCTGTTGCTGCCGATGAAATTTTTACCACGTTAATGGGGGATCAGGTAGAGCCAAGACGAGAGTTTATCGAAACAAATGCTTTGAAAGCTGAGAATATTGATATTTGAAGATATGTGCTATTAAGTAAAAGTGCCGCATCCTTGCGGCAAAGTCCATCCGTTGCTCTAACTCCATCTGCTGACATCCTGTCAGACGCTCCATGTCTTCCTCGCCCTCTAAGTATAACTTTTTCACACACTGTGTCATTATGAAATATGATGAATCCAACGTAAGAAATTTCTTGAAGCGTTCGACGAATTCTCTTTTGGGTCATACTGTTGTATGTGAAGACTTTCCGCCATCTGGATTGCTAAAGTTTTGCCTTGTTCAGCCGAAAACATGAATAGACATGGTTGGCTAACAACTCAATCATGTTAGCGGGCACTGTCGGTCCTTGACGGCTTGGGCTTAAGCGTTGTTGCTCGAATAACAAAAAGTATAAGGAGTGAGCAATGTTAAACAATCATCAATTACAAGAAGCTTTTCTCAAAGAGCTACACAAAGAAAAAGTGCCGGTATCGGTCTTTTTAAAAAATGGTATCAAATTGCATGGTGTGGTTGATGAATTTGATGATAGCGTCATCATGTTGAAAAATGCTGTCACACAAATGGTGTATAAGCATGCTATTTCTACAGTAGTACCATCCCGAGTAATCGAGGTTTCTCTTGATGCAGATAAATAGAGCCGTCGGCATTTGTACAGGATCTATTAAGGCAAGGTCTTTTGTATGAGTAAGCACGGGTTTAAACCTTTGTGTCTCTGGTTAATAGATTTAAAATATGTCAGACTGGTAATATTTATTTTATAGAGGCAAACTGCAGTGTTAGATAGGCCTGAGGGTGGGGAGCGAGCGCTTCTAGTTCAAATTTTACCTGAAAGTAATGAGTCAGAAGCTCTTCTGGCAGAATTTGAGGAGCTTGCAGACTCAGCTGGAGCAGTTATTTTAGGGGTTTTGAAGGGTGCTCGAGTTCGTCCTGATGCAAAATATTACATTGGCTTAGGTAAAGCCGAAGAACTAAGTCAGATGGTCGAAGCCCAGGAAATTGAGCTGGTGTTGGTGAACCACGAGTTAACACCTTCACAGGAACGAAATCTTGAGCGTTTGATAAAGTGTCGGGTCGTGGATAGGAGTGGGTTGATCCTTGATATTTTTGCCAACCGCGCCCGAACATTTGAAGGAAAGCTTCAGGTAGAATTAGCACAGCTTCAACATTTATCGACGCGCTTGGTTCGCGGTTGGACCCATCTTGAGCGGCAAAAAGGTGGGATTGGTCTGCGAGGACCAGGAGAAACTCAGCTTGAAACTGACCGCCGTTTGTTACGGGATCGAATCAAAACTATCCATAAGCGCCTTGAAAAAGTACGTAGTCATCGTTATCAAAACCGGCGGGCAAGACAAAAAGCGTTATTATCAACGGTATCACTGGTAGGTTATACTAATGCCGGCAAGTCATCGTTGTTCAATGCATTGACTGGCGCCAAAACCCATGCTGAGGATCAATTGTTTGCAACCCTTGACCCTACAATGCGAAAGCTTGAGCTACCAGGCGCTCGCGATATTATCCTAGCTGATACAGTGGGTTTCATCCGTAATTTGCCTCATGAATTGATTGAAGCTTTTCATGCCACTCTTGAAGAAACCAAAATGGCAGATTTACTATTGCATGTGATTGATTACGCATCGCCCACTTGGCGTGAAGAGGCGTTGGTGGTGGATGAGGTTCTCAAAGACATTGGTCTTAAGGGTGTTAAGATCATGCGTGTATTTAATAAAATTGATTTATTAGAAGGTGTAAGAGCTCATGTGTTGCCTCTCGCAGACGGTCCTATGGCGTTTGTTTCCGCACAAAATCATGCGGGGCTTGATTTGTTGCGTGAAGCCATTGCGAAAGAGTTACAAGGTGGGCTTATTGAAGAAGAAATTGTGCTGATGCCAACGGATGCTAAATTGCGAGCACAACTGTTTGCCCTTGGGGCCGTACAGAGTGAAAACCCAACCGAGGAAGGTGGGTGGCGTATATTGGTAAGAATGAGCACCGAAGAATATCAACGCCTATTAGGTGACTTGCGAATAGAAAATCTTGGGTAATATGGAGAGTCTTGGGTGCATGGTGTTGTGAACCATCAACAATATATTTTTTAGAACGTTTTCTAGGGGCCGTTGACATTTGATCCTCCGGTCGCCGACGTGCCGCGGTTTTCTGGCGTTGTTGCAGATTTCAAAAACTGTTCTTTTAGAAGCGGGATTTAAAAAAAGAGATAAGAAATATGGCGTTACGAACCTAAACGGTATAACTTCGATTTTCTGAGAACAGGAGTTTACCAGTGACTAAAAAAGCCTATAGAATTCGTAACTGGTCTGAGTATAACAAAGGATTGGTTTCTCATTGAATTCTATTTTTGGCGATGAAATGAGTGCCCGTGCGCCTAAAAACCAATATATAGACCTAGCTATACGATGCAGGATTATTAATAAGATGAATAAACTGGGATTACCCGATAGTGTGGCTGTTTTTTAAACAGCCCCTAACTTCTCTTAGTGATGAGCGTACGAAGGCTCGCAAGGGTTTGACCACCAAAAAGTGTTTTGCATAACTTACCTTCTGGGTTAAAGACAAAAGTGACAGGAACACCTTCAATATCGCCAAGTGATAAGGCAAGCGCTGGATCTTCACGTAATGAAGGGTAGTGGATACCAAATTGCTTAATGAGTTTTTCTTGCTTACGAGGGGGTAACGCGTCGTAATTGACTGCAAATAATGCAACGTTGCGATGCTTGTTTTCATCATAAAACCGATTGAGTTCTTGAATTTCTTCAACGCAAGGATGACACCAACTGGCCCAGTAATTAATCAATATCCATTTACCCTTTAATGTTGAAAAAGCAATTTTCTTATCCCCAATAACATCTAGCATCGTAGCGTTTGCGAACAGTGAGCTTGCGAATAGCAAGCTTAAGATAAGCAGTAAGTGTCGAAGGTGCATGGTATGCTCAGCTGTTGAAAAATAAAACATCAATCAGTGTATCATAAATAAGCGCTTAAGTACCTCATGTTGATTGATTATTAATCTTTATGTGTGCTAAAATAACCCACCTGCTTTATGTACTGTGTGGCCCATTGAATTTTATCTATCTACATCTAAAAAACTATAAGGTATTGATATGAACGCTGTTCTAATTATCGCGCGACAATTAGGACTGCCGATTGACGACAATTAGGACTGCCGGTTTTAAAGGCTATTGTTAAAAGACATTGATCACTTATGGAGTGAGCGAATGTCTGGACGATGGCTT
>JBIIJL010000106.1:0-5669 GCA_044233795.1 Legionella sp.
CTCGAGACACTCCTTCCCTACAACATTGACACTCAACGTCTCGACAATATGAGAAGCTTACCTAACTTGATCTTGCCCGCATAGGTGGGGTTAATTCACCGCTTACACTAAGCGCTCACAATTAATCAGACGATAAGAGTAGAATACATTAAGCTTTTACAAATTCCATTAGTGTATTATCTGATGGATCATTTTTTTGTAAGAGTTTCTTCCCAGAATGAGTAAATCCTTGTTCTTCAAGATAAGAAATCAGGGTTTCTATAGAAGTAAAATATCTTAATTCATTTATGTTATCTTCCCATGAAACACCAAGACCTGCATTGAAAACAGTATGAATGAGGCTTACAAAAATACGCATTTGTTCAGATGATACATCATGGTCACGAACAACCAATCTGCCACCTTGTCTTAATATGCGTTTAATAGATTGAACAAAATTGTTTAACTTATCTAATGGGGCATGATGAAGCCCAATATAACAAGTTACTAAATCAATACTATTCTCAGGAATCATTGATGAGTCAATGGGAGCATAGTCATTTAGTGCGATATATTGTCCAAGTTTTTTTAATTGGCCACGTTCCATTAAGTCGGCGGGTGAATAGGTCGGCGGCAAGTCATTAATTAGATAAATTGGAGACTTGATTTGTAAATGCTTTTGAAGTTCACTGATATACCGACCAGTTGAACCAATTTCCACATAGCCATTAATTTTCTTATGATCGCCGAGTAGCTCAAGAGTTTGTCTCGTCATTTCCTTTTTCTGTTTGATGAGTGCAGGTAAGGCAAAACGTAGTTCGGCTAAGAAGAGTTTAATTTTGGGAAGTTTTTGTTGGATATCCGCATAAATTTCAGCGTCAGTGTTATTCGATTTAACAGCCTGCTGTATCAGCATATGAAATTCATTTTCAGGGTAGATGTTATAAACAGTTTGTAGAAATAAGAAAAATTTATCACTCCATTCTGTTTCTGAAAAAATAGGTTTGAATTCCGAATTTGTATCTGTCATTTGTTTTTCCTGCGGGTTTGTTTCGTAATATTTATCCCAAAGCTTATTCCTAAATTTATTATCAGGATCTAGGCGTTGCTTGAGTGAAAAAAATTCACGTGCACGTGGGTAAGCTTTATGAAATTGTTCCTTTGTTGCATGTAGTTGATAAGGTAAATAATAGCTTCCACCAACTGAAATAACTGCGTTTATTAATTCTCTTGTCCACAAGGCGACTGTATTCTTAGCCGGCTCAGATGTTCCTTGTTTGTAGTAAAGAACAAAAGCAAACACTTCCTCTTTTGCCCATGCTAGTAACGACCCAGGATCTTTTTTCGAGTGACGAATAGAAATATTCAACAAATTGACCTGATAGCGTTGAAGTATCTCTCTCATTAACGGCATGAATGTATCAAACTCCTCGACTGGGACAAAGTATTCTTGTAATACATAAGTATTTTTAGCACGAGACCTTGGCTCAAGTTCGGCAACATCATAACTGCCAGCCTCGTAATTTCGCCATGCAACCTGATTAAAAAGATAAATCACGGGGTCGATAATGTATTCTCGTCGCCATTTCCCTAGTGGCGTAGATGTTATAGCCCAGACGAAATAACGTTCTTTAGCATAAGATTGTTTGTTTTTAGTTATTCTGTATGGAATGGTTACTGGTTTCTCGGTCTCAATCCAAGTAATTGCTCTTGTTTTTGCATAGTGTGGCGGGTAAATATCAGCGTTATGGAAAACAGCGGTAGAATTATTTCTAATATGATCAAAAAAATATTTTTTATACTCGGATACATTAATTTTAATTTGTTGTTGCTCTATTTTTGTATTTGGAACGAGCTCAAGAAGGACTTCGGCAATGATCCCTAATCCACCATAACCACCAATCACACTGTAATAAATCTCAGAATTAATAATTGGAGATGCTTCAATTATCTCGCCAGTTGAAAGTACCAAAGTAAATAACTTAATAGAAAGGATTAACGGACCTTGTCCAATATAACGTCCATGGGAGTTAACGCTCATCGAACCACCAACAGTGAAGTTCGAGTAAGTTTGCATGATCTTAATTGCTAAATCATGTTGATCGATAACTTCTTGAATATCTCGCCAACGTATGCCAGCTTGAACGCGAATGGTCCGTTCAGCAGGTTGGAAAGAGATAATTTGATTAAGACTGCGCATATCAATATGTAGGCTACGTTCAGTCGCAATTTGTCCGCCCATGCTGAATCGGCCACCACCAATGGATATTGCACCAGGGTGTTGCCGGACAATATTACATAATTCCATAATCGTTTCAGGCCGAAAAATTTTTTCAACTTCAATAGGGTTTAAGCTTGAAACATCATTGATTATTTCTAATTGACTCATAGTTAGTGTGGTTAATTAATGCTCAGCCGTGTATAATACTCGCTTTCTAAGTCTATTGTAAAATAAAAAAGCATGGGCAACAGTGGTATTCACTTTGGATGTATAATAATTACTCATTTAATCAATAAGATGAAAAAAATTATCTTAGTATCAATGTTAGTGATCAGTTCTATTTTCTTACAAATAGGATGTGCACCCCAATCGATAATGAATGTAGATGGTGCGGAATGGCAAGTGTTTCCACCCAATGCGCCATCGCCCAAAACAAAGCAAATCCAAGCTGCAATTCCAGGTTATAATCGGTTAATTACAAGTGCTTATCTTACTTATCCTGAATGGTATATTGTATACAATTCTCAAGAATACGCAGATTATTTAAAATCACATCTCCCAAGTAACTTTCCTTATTTTTCGTCGATTTCACAATATTGGTGGGGATATAGTGCAGTTAATCATATTACAAAAAATCGCTTTCCACCCGATGTAGGCGATCACCTGATGTTGTCAGTGATTGGTACAAGCTACTCTATGGAATACGTTATCAAAGGTTTATATGAAAACAGTATTGGCAAATTCACTGAATTGCTTAGTGGCAATGAGCAAACAGAAGAAGATCGATATGGGCAAAAAGTAGCTGCAGAATATGCTAACTACATCCCTAAAGATCCATGGTTTGATTTTTCCTATATAAGAGCTTTAAGTGGTTTATGGACAAAAACCAGCTTAGTTGGTCCACATATGATTCGTAAAACGGAACGTAAACTTATTTTGAGTTTGGAATATAGTATCAAGGCAGTTTATGCATCAATTATTAGGGTAGGCTCACATCTCACCTATGGTACGGTTGACTCTAGTGTGTATGCACTAGCAAACAATGTCCCTCGCAACATCTACAAAAAACATAAAAATATAAAGCATGTTAAATCAATTAATGCGAAAGCAGATATTATTTCCCTACCAAGTGAGCAGCCATTTACAGAGGCTATAACCAAGATGATGAACAGTTGGGCTCAATTCAAAGATATTGCTGGTAATAGTGAGATTTTAGTTACAGCAGTAACACCCAGAAACTGGGTATTCAAAAATAAGAATGCTCAGCTTCTTTTTACAATCAATATTCTTACCCAACCAACACTACAGCGCATTGCAATACGTGTTCCTACTAAATCGTTATTAACGATTCTAAAGTACTTACAACGGAACAATGCAGTAATTGAACATGTTTACGCATACTAAGAGGTAAGAATCCATGGCAGCAAATCAATTAAATTTATTTATGACAAGACGATTTCTGCCATTATTCATTACTCAATTTTTTGGAGCATTGAATAATAATGTTTTTAAGAATGCGTTAATTCTTCTTATTACCTTTCGTATTGCTGACTTAGTTGGATTAAATTCGCAATTGTTGGTAGCAATGGCCGCGGGTTTTTTTATTTTACCCTTCTTTTTGTTTTCAGCGACCGCAGGTCAACTGGCAGATAAATATGAAAAATCACGCATGATTTCTGTTATAAAATTTATTGAAATTATGTTGATGGTATTTGCAACCATGGGCTTTTATTTTCAAAGCACCTATTTTTTAATGTTTGTGTTATTTGCACTTGGTACGCAAGCCACATTTTTCGGCCCACTTAAATACGCTATTTTGCCTGAACATTTGCATAAAAATGAATTGATTGCAGGAAATGGTTTAATTGAAGCAGGTACGTTCATTTCAATTTTATTCGGCACAATTTTGGGTGGGGCTTTAATACTTCAAAAAAATGGAGAATATGTGATTTCTGCCATTATTATGATAGTTGCACTAGCAGGATGGTATAGTAGCTTGTTTATACCAAGAACTAATAATCACCAGGCTGAGTTGAAGATTAATTATAATTTTATCAGCGAAACAAAGAATTTACTGATTTACTCAAAGCAAAATAGAGGTGTATTTTTATGCATACTGGGTATTTCTTGGTTTTGGCTTTTTGGTGCTACATTCTTGTCTGAGTTACCGGTCTTTGCTAAGGATGCATTGCACGCTGATCAGAGTGTCGTCATTTTATTTCTTACTACATTTTCCATTGGCCTTGCAATAGGTTCGGTGATTTGCAATAGGTTGCTTAATGGAAAAATTCATGTGGCTTACGTGCCATTTGGCGTTCTCGGAATGTCAATCTTCACAATTGATTTATATTTTTCAGCCGGTCATATTGTCATTAGCTCAGTTAATTCCTTGATGGGGACATATCAATTTCTGTGCTCTATCAATGGATGGCGAATTGCAATTGATTTATTATTAATAGCTATTTTTGGTGGTTTGTATACAGTCCCTTTATATGCAATGATGCAAAATCGTAGCACACCTTCTCATCGTGCACGTATCATCGCTGTAAATAATGTAGTAAATGCTTTGTTTATGGTGATCGCAGCCGTGGTAACAGCAGTGATGATTAAGTTTGGATTTACTGTATTGGACGTATTTTTGGCTATAGCAATTTGTAATGGGTTGGTAGCTATGTACGTTTGTAACATCATTTACCGACCTATTATATTAAGAGCAATTTCAAATAAATAACTAAGCGCTTACGGAATTTAGAGAAAATTAGGACTTGACCAGCGCTTACCGCCAGCGAACCTAAAAATAATTTTCAGATCAAAAAATCAGAGGAACATCGATCAGTTGTGAACGGTGATAGAGCCGCGCAACTGCGTTTTTTAGGATCATGGGCTGTTTTGGATTGTTGGCTGAGATTGATCGAAACCTGCCGCTGGTGCTTTTTTCAACCTCTTGTCCGATTGCTTAAAGAGGGTTGACAAGGTCATTTCCTTTCTTTTCATACTTGTTCTCGGTGACTCAGTATCCAGCATCTGTGAATTTGTATCTGTATCCATGGGCTCAACATCGACTCCCTTCGCAAGCCCCTCCATAGATAAAGCTATTGCATCATTTTCCTTTAAGGTCAACTTTTTTAAATCCACTCGAGAAGCTTTCAATAGTGATTCATAACTATCACCAAAAATGCCAGCTCCATTTCCTAAGGTAATTCCGTTTAACAACTCATAAGTCAATGGACTATTTTGATACGTAAATTTACCCAAATGACTCGCAAGCGTCTCCGGTTTAACCCCAAGTCGAGCCGCGGCATCATATAAGCTCGTGCTTTGATGAATTACTTCATGCACCTCTTTTAAGGTCAACTTCTTTAAATCCACTCGAGAAGCTTCCATTAGTGATTCGTAACTATCACCAAAAATGCCAGCTCCATTTTCTAAGGTAATACCGTTTAACAACTCATAAGTCAATGGACTATCT
>JBIIJL010000101.1:0-6476 GCA_044233795.1 Legionella sp.
CAACGAAGAGCTTATGGCTTTAGAAACTTTGAAAATTACAGAATTAGGGTTAGAGTTCTATGTGCTTGAGAAAGTGCCCCCGTAAATGGGAAAGAGCCCTAATTTATATGGTGGCCAGAGGCAGAATCGAACTGCCGACACGAGGATTTTCAGTCCTCTGCTCTACCGACTGAGCTATCTGGCCATAAGAGGCTGCTATTAAACTCCGAGAAGGACTTAGAGTCAAGGAGAACAGGTAATTTTTTTATGGTTTATCATAAATTATTCCTCATCTACTGATCATTCTGAGGTGTATAGCCTTCTGGTTTTTTTGAACCTTCGCCAAAGAAGAAATTGTCCATTTCTTGCTGTAAAAATTCACGAGCTTTAGGGTCTATCAAATTCAAACGATACTCATTGATTAACATTGTTTGATGACTAAGCCACTTGTTCCAAGCCTGCTTTGATACACTGTTAAAAATCCGCTCGCCTAATGGGCCTGGGAAGGGTGGGCATTCCATGCTTTCTGCTTCTTGATTTAATTTCACACAAAATAGCTGCTTGCTCATAAGTTCTCATTAATGATGGGTCATGACGCTTCCACAAGGATCCTGCTGGTTTAGCAACAGGAGGGCTCCCTGTAAAGCCCTAGATTTTCGTAAGGGTAGCAATATTTTCCACTATTGGACAACCCATTTTCACGAAAAACTGTCATATTGCACATCTATGGACTAAAGTATAAGGTACTAGAGTGATTCTAGCGTGGCTGTTGTTACTTGGTTCTGCACGTTACTCAAGGAGGATTAAATGAAAGGTAAGACAGATTGTTCATCAACAAAACGTTGTTGGGGATATCGCCATGAAGTTATAGGAATGGTGTTGCTCGTATTAGCTACTCTATTGACGCTGTTTACGGGTAATGGTTTTGGTATTGCTGCAATGTTTGTTGTGGGTTTTGGATTATGTTGCTATAAATGTTTTGCTTGCCATTGTTGCCATGTGCAGGGACATTGCCATACTATGGAGTGTGAAGCGGATGAGTGCCAAGTCGATTCAGGCACGACAAAGCGGACTACAACAAAGGCAAAACCCAAAGCCTAATAGCTCGTGCGCGTTCTTATTAAGGGCGCGCTGGTTTCTGACGTGTTAATTTTTTCTCTGAGTATATATTATGCGGATGTTAATAATTGTAGTCTTGTTTCTTTTCCCTATGTTAAGTAACGCGGCCCATCCTTACACGATTGACATCAAGCCTGATGCTTCGCAATTTACCATTACAGTGCCCGCTAATCCTACAACAGGATTTTTGTGGACCGTGACTAAATATGAGAAGAATATCTTTCAACAAAGCCATAGCAGCTATATTGCCCCCAATACAAAACGCATTGGTGCTGGAGGTAAAATGGTGTTTACTTTCACCTGTCGTAAGGGAAAAAAGCTCCCTCACTCAACGCGAGTGTTGTTAAGGTATGCAAGGCCATGGGATAAGACCACCGCCTCAGTTACAAAGATTGTAGTTAATTTTCATTCTGTCAAACAAATGAAGTGATGGCTCTTAAACACTTCTTTTGTAAGGTAAATAACGTGGCTCCCAGAACAAATTTTCTATTCGCTGATCTAAATTAATTTCTTGATTTGTCGCCAGCCCCTCTTCCAGAGCCGTTTTTGCGACCATAACAGCTATCCGTTTTGCCACAGCTTGTGCATCATCTAAAGAGGGTAGTAGCGAGAGAAAACTGTCTTTTTTGCTCGGTGAGAACTCACTTAAGGCAAGGGAGGCGGCCCAAATCATTGATTTAGTTAATCGTCGCGCGCCTACGGCTAAAATGCCCAATCCAATTCCTGGGAAAATGAGTGCGTTATTGCATTGTGCAATTTGTACCATCCGGTGCTTGAAAGGGATTGTTGGAAATGCAGTGCCTGTCGCAATCAATGCTCTGCCTTGACTATAATGCAGTATGTCAGCAGGCTTTGCCTCACATTTTTCGTCAGGGTTCGACAATGGAAAGATGATAGGACGTTCGCAATGCATGCTCATGGTTTTAATAATATCTTCAGTAAATGCACCCGGCTGGGATGAGCAACCTATAAGGACCGTCGGTTTAACATGGCTTACTGTTTCTAAAAGTGTTGGGTAGCCACAATCTATGGATTTGAATGCTTTAAGCTCACTTATTTTGCGTGCGAAAGGTTGCTGGGCTTCAGTCAATTCGATATCTTGTTCAGTCAATAGACCTTGTTTATCGATTAACCAAAATCTTTGGCATGCTTCTTCTTTGGTTAATCCTAGATGTATCATGGCATCAACGATTTGATCACTGATCCCAGTTCCCGCTGAGCCCGCACCAAAGACGACTATCCGTTGCTCATGAAGGGGCAAGCCCGTGATGTCGGTGGCAGCGAGTAGTGCTGCCAAGGTTACGGCGCCTGTCCCTTGAATGTCATCATTGAAGGTACATAATTTGTCTTGATATTGGTTGAGAATACGCCGCGCATTATCGCGCCCTAAATCTTCCCAGTGAAGAAATGCATGAGGAAAATGCTCTTTGATGCTGGTAACAAAATGCTGAATGAAAGTATCATAATCTGCCCCTGAGATACGGGGATGTTGGCATCCTAGATACATAGGATCGTTAAGTAAATCTTGGTTGTTGGTGCCTAGATCAAGAAAAATTGGTAAGGTACGTGTAGGATCAATGCCCCCACAAAGGCTATAAACCATAAGTTTTGAGACAGGGATATCAATACCTCCAATGCCTTGATCGCCTATGCCAAGTACGCCCTCTCCATCGGTCACAACAATGAGGTCGATTTCAGGATTTGAGCGATTATCGATAATTTCATCAATTTCTGCTTTGTTAGCATATGGAATATACAATCCGCGCGGTTGGCGATACTCCCGACTATAACGTTTCACTGCTGTCCCGACTATGGGTGTGTAGATAATAGGCAGCATTTCTGATAAGTGGCGACTAAGTAACTTGTAAAAAAGAACTTGGTTTTTATCGTGCAAATTGTTGAGGTAAATATTTTGCTGTAATTGGCTGGTGTAACTGGCATATTGTAAGTAGGCTCTTTTTACCTGCTCATCAAGAGTTTCTACACGGAATGGAAGTTTCCCTAAGATTTTAAATTCACGGCGCTCTTCTTTAGTGAACGCTGTTCCTTTATTGAGCTGCGGTGTTGTGAGTAATGATTTTCCAGAAATAGGTGTTTTGAGAATCATTTCGCCAGTTGTTAGGTCGCGGCATATTTTAAAATCCAGCATCAGTGTTCCGAAGCGATTATAGTTGCCATAAGATAGCTAATCTAAGAGGGTTATTCAATCTACCTTTCTGCGGTCATATCTATTTTGATATATTTGAGGGTGTTTTTTTTCGAATTTAACACTGTTGTAAGTAAATGTGTGTTAAAATGTCTACAATTTGTACGCGGGTTGATTCTGTTTAAACGCTTGAATCAAACATGGATGGGGTTTGTTGCTCTTTTTAGTGTTCTCCTGTGTCAAACAACCCAACCATCTATGTGAGGTAAATTAATGACGTTTTCAACTCTTGGCTTATCAGAGCCATTGCTACGCGCACTTCAAGAACAAGGCTATACCACCCCAACCCCAATCCAATTAAAAGCGATTCCAAATGTTTTAAGTGGGAGAGATTTGCTTGCCTCAGCCCAAACTGGTACGGGAAAAACTGCTGCATTTACCTTACCCTTGCTTGAACGTTTATCTGGACAAAATCGGGCAAAAGGCAATCAAGTTAAGGTGTTGATTTTGGCACCGACGAGGGAGTTAGCAGCTCAGATCCATCAGAGTGTGCAAGATTATGGACAATATCTGACCGTTCGTTCAGCCGTGGTTTTTGGTGGGGTAAAAATAAATCCGCAGATGATAAAATTACGAGCGGGCGTAGAAATATTAATTGCAACGCCGGGACGCCTTCTCGATTTATATCGATCTAATGCTGTTTGTTTTGATGAGCTTAAGACTTTAGTTTTGGATGAGGCCGATAGAATGTTAGACATGGGTTTTATACACGACATCAAGAAAATTGTAGGGCTATTGCCACGCAATCGACAATCATTGCTATTCTCAGCAACGTTTTCTAGCGAAATCTGTAAGCTTGCTCAGGCGTTTTTGAAAGAACCTGTCGAAATTAGTGTTGCCCCACGTAATATCACTGCTCAATCTATTGTTCAAAAAATCCATCCTGTTGATAAGGTGCGTAAATCAGATCTATTAAGCCATCTTATCCGGAAAGATAATTGGGGACAGGCGCTAGTATTCTCCAGAACGAAACATGGCGCTAATAAATTAGTTAAATTATTGGCAGTGGATGGGATTGATGCGATCGCTATTCATGGTAATAAAAGCCAATCGCAGCGAACAAAAGCGTTAGCTGATTTTAAATCAGGGAAGGTGAGAATATTAGTTGCTACAGATATTGCCGCGCGGGGGATCGATATTGATGAGCTACCGATGGTGGTTAATTTTGATTTACCGAATGTTGCTGAGGATTACGTGCATCGCATAGGGAGAACTGGGCGGGCGGGTCTCGGTGGACAAGCGATATCTCTTGTTAGTGCTGATGAAATTAAGCAGTTGCAAGATATTGAGAAGCTGATTAAAGTTAAAATTGAACGGATTGAAGTAGATGATTTTTGTCCTACTCACATATTACCTTCATCGGATAAACCTGTGTCTCTACCAAGAGCCAACAAGTACAGCACTCAACACCAAGGACGTAGGAAGAGCTTTTCAGATGGAAACAGCAGTCAACGTCAAGAGAGAAGCTTCAGTAAGAAGGGTGCTAGGACAAGCCGCCATACTTGAGTTTCTGGATTTAGCATAGCCATAAAGGCTATCTGATGTTAACATCAAATTTTTTATGTTGATTGTAGGGGGGGTTATGATTAAGTCTATTCTCTTCAGCGCGGCGTCGTTATGGGCATTTATGAGTTTTGCGGCTCATGATGAACTGTATTATAGTGGGCACCCAAATGCTTTGCAGCATGCTATTGAAAAATGCCCAGAGAACGCACCAAATCTTGTCTCTTGTGAAAAATTATCAGAGATCGCTTCTCGTCTTAATGAATCAGCATACCTGTTGCGCGTTGATCCACAAGGGTATGGTAAGAAAATTCTTGAGTTACAAGAGCAGATTGCTGAGCAAGAGGCTGCTTTACGTACTTCAGCTGATCAACCTCAAGTAAAAGTAGTCTTGGATGAGAATAAAAGGATTTTGCAGGAACGACTTGCAATTGTGAAATGGCTTGAATCTCCTGAGAGCTAGACTGAATGAGGATTTTAATCAGTAACGATGACGGAGTCCTTGCTCAGGGGTTATCAGCCCTTGTAAAACAGTTAACACTGGTGACCGAAGTTGACGTAATAGCTCCTGACCGGAATCGAAGTGGAGCGAGCAACTCTTTGACGTTATCTCATCCTCTTCGCATAAGACAACTAGAAAACATGATGTATAGTGTGGAAGGAACACCAACAGATTGTGTTCATCTTGGGTTGACAGGCTTTTTTGACAAAACGTTTGATATGGTTGTCTCTGGTATTAATGAAGGAGCCAATCTTGGCGATGATATACTCTATTCAGGAACTGTTGCAGCAGCGATGGAGGGGAGATATCTAGGTTTACCTGCAATTGCAGTTTCCTTGGTTGGCGAAAATCCTCAGCACTATGACAGCGCAGCATGCATTGCTAGTCAATTGGTATTGAAGTTGATTTCTCATCCTTTGCCATTAAAAACTATTTTAAATGTTAATGTGCCTAATTTGCCCTTGAATCAAATCAAAGGGATAGAGGTGACTCGTTTAGGCACTCGCCATGCTGCAGAGCCTGTAAGGAAGGAGCTTGATCCTCGCGGTCGGCCCATTTATTGGGTAGGGCCTTCGGGTCTTGCAGCTGATGCAGGTCCTGGTACAGACTTTTATGCTATCAAGAACGGCTATGTTTCAGTGACACCGCTACAACTTGATTTGACCCATTATAAAGTATTTGATCAATTGTCAGCATGGGTAAATGACGGTATTTCTCATGATAGATAGTGTGATCAAAATCATTGGTATGGCTTTGGTTTTGTTGTTGTTAAGTTCGTGTGAATACAGGGATGATTTAGCTCCTGTTGTTGAGTTACATTGGCGAGAGCAAAATTCAACAGCAACACGCCACACTGTTGTTAGAGGTGAAACACTCTATGCCATCGCATTTCGTTATGATAAAGACTATCGTCAATTGGCGATGCTAAATCATTTATCGAGTCCATTTACTTTACGCGTAGGCCAAGTATTGAATTTGGGCCTGACCCGAACAGTGCCATTTGTTGGCACCCAACAACCTGTGTTTAGGAATCTACCAACTAAGTCAGCGTATGTTTATAGACAACAGCCAATGTATAATAAAACATTACCGATGACTCAACGTGGATGGCAATGGCCTTTACGAGGTAGAGTCGTGTCTTCTTATATGCCACAACAAGGGAAAAAA
>JBIIJL010000096.1:0-6797 GCA_044233795.1 Legionella sp.
ATCCAAAATATTTGCTGCTCGTGCAGGTGTGGTTGCTTATGCTGGAAGTGGGCTTGCAGGGTATGGCAATTTGATTATTATTAAGCATGATAATCAATATCTTACTGCCTACGGGAATAATGCGCGTAATTTAGTATCGGTTGGACAACATATCAAATCCGGACAAGCCATAGCAGAGATCGGCATGGTGGACAGGCGTTATTGGGGTGTTCACTTTGAAATTAGAAAGACTGGTAAACCAGTCAATCCGCTGATTTATTTGCAAAAGACTTGACATCAACCCGTTGTTATTACAAGTTATTATTTAAGTGTTAATGTGTCCCCCACTGAATCACTAACAAAGAGGAAACAATGAGCGCTAATGATAATCAAGACGAAGAAAAGTGTGTCGCCGAAGACGAATTACTTGATACTGAAGGCGTGGATGAAGGGGGTGAGGATCTCGTTTTGTCAGAGGAGATTATCGAAGAAGTGGTTAGTGACCCTCTTTTGCAAGATTTTACAGATGAAGTAGCTTTTCCTTCGTATCAATCGGGTAAAAGAACTTTAGAAAAAGCCTTGGATGCAACTCAAATCTACCTCAGTGAAATAGGATTCTCGCCCCTCTTAACCGCTGAAGAAGAGGTGCATTACTCAACACTCGCACTGAAGGGAGATGTTGCTGCCCGTAAAAAGATGATTGAATCTAATCTGCGTTTGGTGGTTAAAATTTCACGACGGTACTTGAACAGGGGCTTGCCGTTATTGGATCTTATCGAAGAAGGAAATATTGGGTTGATGAAATCTGTTGAGAAATTTGATCCAACCCGTGGGTTTCGTTTTTCTACTTATGCGACTTGGTGGATTAGGCAAACCATTGAGCGAGCAATTATGAACCAGACGCGGACAATTCGGTTGCCGATTCATGTCGTGAAAGAGTTGAATGTGTATCTTCGCGCTGCAAGGCAATTAACTCAAAAACTAGACCATGAACCCTCTGCTGAAGAAATAGCTGAAATGGTGGATAAGCCCTTAGAAGATGTGCAAAAAATGCTAGGTCTTAATGATAAAGTAACGTCAGTTGATATGCCGATTGGTTTTGATGAAAACAAATCATTGCTTGATACACTTGCAGATGAAAACAGCCTTAATCCAGCAGAAGTCCTGACGGATGAGAATTTTCGAGCCCATATTGAGGCGATGCTAGATCAATTAACTGATAATCAGCAGGCAGTAATTGCGAGGCGTTTTGGATTGAGGGGGTTTGAGAAGTCGACCCTCGAAGAAGTTGGCAAGGCAATTGATCTTACGCGCGAGCGAGTCAGGCAAATTCAGGTCGAGGCATTAAAAGCTTTGCGCATTCAGCTTGAGGAATTTGGCTTTACGCCCGAAGACTTATTTTAGTTACAGTGCTTTTGTAGCCTAATGTAAAGAGCTAACGTTAGGAGCCTTTATACATCCGGTAAGAGACGTTCTGTATCGTATTAATACAGCTAATGGTATGGCCTTTTTCATCTCTTAAGCCGGGGTAAGATTTGGACAGCAAGAGCTGTGCAAGTATCATCATTACTATGTGGTGGTGCGGAATGTCTGTAGTTGGTCATGTTCCTAAAGTATTCTCACCTTTAATCTGAGCACAGTGTTTTCAGTTTACCTCGAGTTGCCCCCTTGCTCCCTAGGAATATGAGTATGATAATGTCCTTCGCTGGAGAGGAAAAATCACGAATGGCAAATGCTTGATGGCTGTATTGCGAATGCAAAGCTTAAAATCCAATCACATCATCAGGTTGAGTTGACTAAAAAATTCGCGTTAAACTAGGGGCAGTTGACATTTCGTTAGTATGAATAAAGTTGTTTCACAATTATCGCCTTTTTAGACACCTGGACTGTTGTCGACAAATAGAATTATCTGGATCTGCAGCAAATAATGTGGATTTATTTGCGTCATATGTGATATATTATGTCCAAACAAATCTGGAGTATAGATATGCCAAAATTCGCGGACGATCCTCTTCATAGCACTGCGAGAGAAAAGCACTCTCTTTTTCAACCAAAAAGCCTGTTAGATACATTCCTGGTACGAGTGGCTTTTGGAGAGCAGGAACTGGCCGAGCAGTTATTTACAAATGAATACGAAGGAGATGTACTAAAAATACAAATAGCCTTGTCTTATCAAGGAATATTTACAGATTATTCCGGCCGTACCTTTCACTGTTCAGCGTATGAGTACGCCTATTGGGCGAAAGACACGCACATGTGCCGCATGCTAGAGCGTTATATGAATGAAGCCACCAAAGCAACGATGTTAGGGCGTATTGATGCAATAGAAGGTATCTTTTTAGAAGCAGGGCAACCTGTAGGATTGAAATATCAACAAAATGGCGCTGAACATCGAAGTGCCCATTTTGATTTGAGCCCTCTTATAACGGCATTGGAACAATATGTTCACCGCGGAAATCACTCGGTTGCAATGCAACCTGCTTGTATGAGAGTAGGCATGGCGCAGCTTGATGTTCCAGCTCACATCGCGCAAGAATATTGCCATCCTACCCGTTCGTTTGTCCCGTTACCGTCGTTCAATGTCGATAGAGAAGATATTAGTAAAGAAACATTACCGAGAGTTCTAGTGACTGAGCATCGGCTACTATCTCGTGATAGTTTGTGGTTCCAACTTGGGCAGGATGAGTCTGGCTTTGATTTTGGTTTTGCCTTTATGCGCTCGAAATACTCGAAGCCCATGAGGGTGCAGGGGGCGCTTGACGCAGGTGAAGAGAATGATTTGGCGGCCATTATTCGCCTTGATAAAGTGAGGAGCGCCGATCTTGAGCTTTCGCGAACCCATTTGCTTCCGTCAGATAGCCCTAGTATGTCTATGTAGCCTTACGGATTACTTCTGTCACGATATTCGTGGTGGAAGTGTCCCAGCAGATCCGCAAGAATCATACCATTCTTTCCTGAGCTTGCGAGCTTTATGACGTTTCCACCTAACATGCGCGCCACTGATATTACTCTACGTGACGACACCATCAAGTGATGGCCGCTATTAAGCTTGATGGTTTTTTGTTAAGCCATCCCAGCATTGTAAGTAATTTTGCTGAAAAGAGGGATGTTGAAATGCATATTCTGTCACCTGCCAGGGTTTATGTGATTCAAACATAAATGCTAGCGTTTTTCGATACTGCTCAGGTTTTAATGATTGACTTGCGCCTTTTTTGTAGGCTTTAGTGTCTGGACCGTGAGGAGTCATACAATTGTGGATACTGATGCCACCAATTCCAAAACCATCTTCCTTGGCATCGTAAGCTCCTCGCACAAGCCCCATCAGCTCACTCATTACATTGCGGTGAAAATATGGGGGTCTGAAGGTATGCTCGGCAACCATCCATCGTTCAGGAAAAATTACAAAATCAAGGTTTGCTATACCCGGCGCGTTACTTTCAGAAGTTAATACCGTAAAAATAGACGGATCGGGATGATCGAAGCTTACGGTATTAAGGGTATTAAATAAGGCCAAGTCATAACAATAAGGCGCATAATTTCCATGCCAGGCAACAACATCTAGCGGTGAGTGGTTGTGTTCGGTTATCCATAATTTGTGTTGATATTTATTCAGCAAACACACTTTTTCCTCCAGTATTTCAACACGTGCTTTGGGATAAAGGAAATGGCGCGGGCTTGCAAGTCCATTTGCACCGATAAGCCCAAGTGTTGGCAAGGTTAATGGTGTCCCAGCATTTTCACAGATATAACCTGCGGCGTTGTCATCTGTGAGCTCTACACGAAATCTAATGCCTCTTGGAATGACAGCAATCATTCCAGGTATAATTTCAAGCTGACCAAATTCAGTATAGAGGCTTATGGCACCCAGATAGGGGACGAGCAATAACTCCCCATCTGAGTTACTAAAATAGCGATGGGTCATCGATTGATTACATTGATAGATATAACAATTCAATCGTTTATTCCCAGCGATATGAGCAAGGCTATCTACAAAGTCCTTTTTTGTTTTGGGCATGACTCTTGGTGACCAGCGCATGGGGTTAGGCGCTTGAAATTCTGCAAAGGGCAGCACGATTTGGTGATCATAGAGCCGATAGGAGTGAGCGCTTGCTGAAGGTCTTGAACGGTAGAGCCAGCTTCGAAGGTTCTTATGCCGTGGATTTGTAAATGCGCTGCCATTAAGTTGTTCGGCATAAAGCCCCATTGGGCAGTTTTGAGGGGAATTTTGTAAGACGGGGAGTGCGCCAGGAATTGCCTCACTGGCATGGTAATTACCAAATCCTGTTAAATACAAGCTAAGACTCCTTCGGTTAATTGATTCAAATATCATGATTGCATTGCCAAATCCAGGAGTCAATTTTCACTGACACTCCAGTGATGAAAGGCAAAAGAGAGTGATTGCATCCTTGGCATGCATTTAAATGCAATCATGTTGACTACAAATTGATCATCAAGTATAATGTATCAAGTCTTCCAAACTATAGGTAGCTGGTATGACATATCCTCTGAAGTTTCGTTTGCCCTCTTTCAGGGATTCAAATAAATTGAGAGATTTCCTACAGTTTTACCCTGATGTGTTTGAGTTTCAATTTAATAAAAATACATACCAGAAGGCCTGGGAAAGCTTGAAGCTATCCTCGAGACGTTATCTGATGGTGAATAATGGTCAATTAGAGTCAGTAAGTTTTTTGCGCTATGGTTATGAGCAAGTCAAAGGTTGGATTGGTCTGGGGAATTCTTGTCATCCGAGTAAGGTTAACATCATCGCGCAAAAACTTGCCTATTTTGGGTACTTAAATGGCTTTAATCAAGAGAGTATGTTGAAGGCCATTGCAACTTGGGATGAACCTTGCCGTCCCAAAGAAGCTTATATAAATACTACTAAAGAAGAACGTAGCAACGGTCACTCTCTCTATTTACAGCAAGAATTGGTGGCCTATTATAAAGCCCATGCCTCAGATTTAGATGCTATGAAAGCCGAGAAGACTTCAATTATTAAACCTCATTCTGATAGAAATTATGTATTTGGGGCAACGTATGCAACGATTGAGAACATTGAAGTCCTCGCTTTACTTGATGTTCAAAATGAGCGTTTGATAGCTGACTATATTAAAGATTTTCCGGATGGTCGGTTTACATTAACAGGGTCGACTTTTCGGCGCATGTATGTGACGCATGTTTTAACCAATATATCTGAACTTTTTGAGCAAACAATCTCAAAAGAGGTATCAAAAACCTCTGTGTTGGGTGTTCTTGGGCAGCTTTTCTCAAATACTAGTAAGACTTTCGAATCTGTTGTCCGGGAATTAGATTTTCGGGCGTCTGAAATCATCAAATTGTGGCCTGGGATAGAAAAACACCATCTCTCTATGCTTGTTAAATTTAAAGTTATTCTAGCAGAGCAAAACAGTGAGCAAACTACAGAGGCGAAGGATGCGTTGTATAAGATTGCATATCAGTTGATAAGAGAGCACGGTGAAGGACTTCATGCATGTGGATTGATGAACTACTTTCTTGAAGATGCAGGATTTAGGGTTTTAGATCGAAATGATGAGTTTGTTCGGTCATGGGGTGCGCATTTATTTTATGCAACAACATCAAGAGTGCTCCCCAAAGAACAACAAGCACTTTACTTATACCGTATTGCGCAACTTCGTCGCGATCTTATACCCATTGTTGATTTGCCAGGGTATATTGATGTAACTCTTTGCAAAAAAGATTTTCCTCTCGCACTTTCCCTCATTGAGACACTGTCGTCTAACAATATGGACTTAGCCACGGCATACCTAACCCAACATGCCAAATATTTGATTCCTTTTTTAAAGAAAGATACGCCTCTCGCAATTGCATATGCTGGGCAATTGGTTGTAAGAACGGAGTCTCAATGGAGCTTGAGGTCATTTTTTAGCTCAAAAGATGATTCTTATCGCCAAGCAGAGGCTTTAGCTTCTTCTATTCCTATAAGAGAGGGGGCTAATTATTTTTTTGAAAAATATGTGAATGCCAAAGCGTGGGATAAAGCCAGAGATTTATTGGTTGCGCGGAAAGAAGCGGGGTTACCTCTAGATAGCTTACCTACAGCGGCACTGACAGCATTATCTGAATATTTTGGCTCAGAAGCTCTGCGGTTAACTAATGAAGGAAAAAGATATTTTATTAGTAACGATGTCCCCGCTGCAGAAAGTTGCTATCGCAAGTGTCTTGCAGAACTTAAATTTGCACTAGCTCTAATCGATAGTGATGCTAATCGTTTTCTGTTGAATGTTCAACGGCGGATGATGGCTGAATTAATTCTCTATGATATGCAATCACTAGGTAAGTTGAAACTTGAACGTTTGAATGAAGCTCGAGCCCAGCTTATGGAGGTTGAAATAACCGATTGTTCAACAGAGGACGAACTATATACCATCACGTATACTGCTGTATTAGAAAATATGGTCAAATGTTTGCATGAGAAATGTTTGCTCGCTGATACAAATGTAATAGTGATCGCTGCAGAGAAACACCGAACCATATCATTGGATTCTGCAAACAAAATAATAGATCTCATTGATAAGATTATTTTGTTACGAACATCTCACAAGTTACTATCCCAAGATCGAGCCACAATTGCGTCGCTATATTTTCTTAAAGCAGAAGTAATTTCATATTTCGAGCTTGAGGGTGATGCGACCATGAATTATCGCCATGCGCGAGATTTAGAGCCAAACCAACCTTTCTATCAGCTGCGCCTTGCTGAAGTTTTAGGACATAGTGATAGCAAAGAGGTTGAAGAGACAAGAGCTATAGGGGGTCAATTATTGCGCGCGAGTGGTCTA
>JBIIJL010000088.1:0-7732 GCA_044233795.1 Legionella sp.
ATGCGTTTGATTATCTGCATTGGTCGGATGAGCGTTGGATGCCAGTGCACGATAGAACTTACAGAATCAACATGCCGGAACCTGTCAAATTACCCAAGACCCTAAGTTCGCTTTTTGGTAAATGTGGGTTTTAACGTAACTCTGCAAAGCGCCGTTCTCTTTCTACCCGCTGCATTGTATAATTCATGGATGTAATACATAACAGTACAGAGGTGAAGTATGGCAGGTCATAGTAAATGGGCGAATATCAAATTTCGTAAAGGCTTACAAGATGCTAAGCGCGGTAAAATTTTTACCAAGATTATCCGCGAAATTTCTGTAGCAGCTCGTATGGGCGGGGGTGATGAGTCCTCAAACCCAAGGTTACGTGACGCCGTTATCAAGGCTTTGAAGTCAAATATGAAGCGCGATACCATCGATAACGCAATTAAGCGTGGTGTGGGCGGTCTGGAAGGCGCCCATATGATGGAAATGCGTTATGAAGGGTATGGCCCAAATGGAGTTGCGATTTTAGTGGACTGTTTGTCAGATAATAAAAATCGCACGGTTTCTGAAGTACGGCATGCTTTTACTAAACATGGTGGTAATTTGGGCACTGACGGGTCAGTTGCTTATCTTTTCACTGAGCAAGGTGAAATTCTATTAGCACCAACAGAACAAACTGAAGCCGTGATGGATATTGCCATTGAATCAGGGGCAATGGACGTTAGTCTGGATGATGATCAGGTGGAAGTGATTACCGCAGTTGATAATTATCATAGAGTTCTAGAAGCACTAGAGGCGGCTCATTTTATAGTTGAGCATTCTCATATTACCATGCGCGCGCAAACAACGGTCGCCTTAGGTAAAGACGCTCGCGAGAGCTTGGATAAGTTAATTGATATGCTAGAAGACCTGGATGATGTACAAACTGTATACAGTAATGCGGAGTATCCCGAACATCTCTATCAATCTGAGGAATAATGGCGACTATTTTAGGGATTGATCCAGGTTCAAGGATCACAGGCTATGGCATTATTAAGGAATTAAACCAAAAACTCCATTACCTTGATAGTGGTTGTATTCGTACGTCAGAAGGTGACCTCACATCCCGATTATTAGAAATATTTAATGGTATTTGTGAGCTCATGGATGCTTACTCGCCTGATGAAGTAGCTATTGAGCAAGTGTTTATGCACCAAAATCCAAGTTCTGCTCTTAAATTGGGGCATGCGAGGGGGGTTGCGATGGTTGCGTGTGCTTCTCATCGTGTTACAGTGAGTGAATACTCTGCTCGTGAAGTAAAACAAGCAATTGTAGGATATGGTGCTGCTGAGAAACATCAAGTGAAGCAAATGGTGATGAACTTATTATTGCTAAATCGTGCCCCGCAAAATGATGCCGCAGATGCTTTGGCAATAGCAATTTGTCATTGTCATATGCGTGTCAAGGGGAGCGTCCAAGGAGCAAGGAGAACCAGACGATGATAGGTTGGTTGCATGGACACGTTGTGGAAAAAGACAACCCAGGTAAACTGATTTTGGATGTGAATGGGGTAGGCTATAGCGTAGAAACTTCTTTGCCCACGTTTTTTCAGCTGGAATCCCTTGCTGGGAAAGTTAGTCTACATATCCATACGATTGTTCGAGAAGATGCTATTTTGCTTTACGGATTTTTAGAGCAACAAGAGCGCGGGTTGTTTAGAATGTTGATTAAAGTTAATGGCGTCGGTCCTAAAATGGCAATCTCAATTCTATCAAGTATTACGCCACAAGAGTTCATCCAATGTATTCACCAAAAAAATGCTGCTATGTTGACCAAAATACCTGGGGTTGGTAAAAAAACTGCTGAGCGATTGATTGTCGAAATGAAAGATAATTTGCAGCAATTGCCTCATTTACTTTCATCAAATTTTAACGAGTTTAGTGGCGTTTTAGGAGCGCAAGATGAGGCTATCAAAGCGTTGGAGGCGCTAGGGTACCGACCTCAAGAAGCTTTTAAGGCACTCAATAAGGTTGATGATGGACACAAAACTTGCGAACAGTTGATTCGTCAGGCGCTTCAGGTGCTAGCAAAATAAAATGATTTGTTATGCCATGGACTCCCTTGATGAGTAAATCTAGCCACATATCTAAATCGGCAGATAAACCCGCACAACAAGCCCAGTTCCTTCTGCAGGTGCATCTAATACTACCCGACCATTATGGAGCGTGCAAATTTGCTGAACGATGGAAAGACCAAGACCACTCCCTGGGCTTTTACTTCCTAATACCCTAAAAAATCTCTCAAATACACGCCCCCGAAATGCTGCCGGAATACCTGGTCCATTATCAGCTACCTCAAAGACTACTTCACGCTGTTGTCTATAGAGCTTGACTGTTACACATCCATTTTCCCGGCAATAACGAATTGCATTATCGACCAAATTACGGATTAAAATACCTAAAGCTGTGGCGTTACCTGGAATGAAAGGGATATTTTCATCTGCATCAAATTCAAGTTCAATGTGTTTCTCAACAGCCTCTGGTGCAAGCATTACTAATACTTCGCGTGAGACTTTTAGTAAATTTACTTCATCAAGATCATTAATATTGGCGGACTCTGGTACGAGCTTGCTCATGGTAAGTAACTGCTGGACAATATGAGTGCTACGATTAACGCTGGTGATGAGTTTAAGAAGAGCAATATCTTTCTCTTCGATATTTTGGGTGTTTAATGCCACTTGAGCTTGTGCTTTTAGTGCGGCTAGTGGTGTACGTAATTCATGGGCGGCATCTGCTGCAAAGCGTTTTTCCCGCTCAAATCCTTCTTTTAGGCGGTAGAAGAGTTTATTAAGCTCATCTAATACGGGTCTAATTTCATCGGGAACTTCTTTAATGTTAACAGGCTCCAGATGGGTAGGAGCACGGTTTGCAACTTCTTTAGCAACGCGGTCAAGGCTATCAAGTCCGCGGCCTATGATGATCCAGATTAAAAGCCCTGATAATGGGAAGGTCAACAACATAATGTAAAGATCATCTTGGGCAATGCGGCGGCCCAATTCATTGCGGGTA
Organism: Legionella sp.; assembly: GCA_044233795.1. Lineage (GTDB taxonomy): Bacteria > Pseudomonadota > Gammaproteobacteria > Legionellales > Legionellaceae > JBIIJL01. Next base: position 3,033 of record JBIIJL010000088.1, read on the forward strand.
TCATAACGTTCGGCCAAAACGGTACGAATACCTGCTTTATCATTATAAGCCGTAAATACTCGCCAATCCTGATCAGAAATCACTTTATCGCTGAACCCATCTCTATCTGCGGTGAGAGGCATTTTAGGGGCTCTTGATGAGTGCAGTAATAGTCGTCCTCCATTAGTCCATACTTGGAAATTGAATTTATCCAGGTAGTGCTTAGGGGGGGCTTCATCTAAAAGTGGACGTTGGTAATAGGTTTCAATGGTTATGGGAATATTATCCAGTGATTGTTGAATTTTTTCCAAAGGGCGCTGATGAAGATCATCGCCTAACAACGCCTGATAAGACAATGCAGATATAGCCATGAGCGTATCTAAATGTTCTTGGATGTCTTTTTGGTCTAGGTAATAGTTACCGATAGCTGTCAGCGATGTGGTAATGGTAATTGCCAACAAAAGGTTAATCAGTAAGAACTTACGTATTGAGGACTTCACGATCCCGTTTGACTCACATTTTTTTCTGCCATATAACCAACACCACGTATCGTACGTATAAAATCGGCATTTAGTTTTTTGCGTAAATTATGTATATGAACTTCCAGGGCGTTACTATCGACGTCTTCGTCCCAACCGTAGATGCTTTGCATCAACTGTTCTCGAGATAAAACATTCCCACTGTTTTCTAATAGTTTTTGTAAGAGTGCAAATTCGCGGCGAGGTACATTAATAATGACATCATCAACCATCACAGAGTGCGCTTGTGGGTCTAATGTGACATTGCGATACTGGAGTACAGTATCAGCGCGCCCTTGGGAGCGTCTAACCAATGCCCGAATTCGAGCACTTAATTCATTTAAATCAAACGGCTTGATGATATAGTCATCAGCACCACTATCCAATCCTTTTACACGACTTTCAACAGACTCTCTGGCGGTCAAAATGATAACGGGAGTAGTATTCCCATCTTGTCTGATAGATTGGAGTAATGAGATACCTGATAGTTTAGGCAAACCCAGGTCAAGAATAATAAGTTCAAATGACTCAGACCTTAAGGCCGCGCGTGCAGCCTCACCATCTTTAAGCCAATCCACAACATAACCAAATTGGATTAAACCAACCTTTACAGCATCTCCAAGTAATTCATCGTCTTCAACCAGTAATAAGCGCATGTCATCTCCTTAACATTGCTAAATCCTTGGGTTGTTTCCTGATGCGTTTTTTGTAAGATCTTTTTCAATGATATGTCTTGTTAGATAAATTGCCTGTAAGAACACAAAGACAAGGGTAAAGCCTGCGCCTCCGAATAATTTAAAATTAACCCAGAAATCAGTATCAAAATAATAAGCAACATATAAATTTAGGCTGCCCAATAAAATGAAGAAAAATGCCCAGGCTGTATTCAAGCGATTCCATATTTTAGGTGGCAAGCTGATGTTGCCTTCCATCATTTTTTGGATGATGGTTTTTTTGCCAACAAATGCTGACCCTAAAAAAATGAGCGAAGAAAGCCAGTAAATCCCTGTTGGTTTCCATTTAATAAACCAGGGATTATGAAAGAATAGCGTTGCTCCACCTAAAACCATAATAAGAGCGAGGCTAATGAGGTGCAATTTTTCATAGCGCTGATGCTTTAATCGATGCAGTACAACTTGCAATAGTGATGCGCCCATTGCGACCCCTGTTGCGGCATAGATTCCAAAGATTTTATAGCAGATGAAAAAGAGCAAAACCGGAAAGAAATCAAACAGTAATTTCATATTATATACTTAATTGGCCGCTAGTATTTAGAGTATAACACAGGAATTTGGAAACTTGAGGGACGTTACCTAGTATTGTCAAAATCGATGGACATCATGATTAAGTTTAGGCAGTGTAGGCGTTATTTTAAATTGATTGTCAGCAGTTATACCTATGGATGCTATGCAACTGAATACCTCTGATTTTCTTGACAATATCAACACCAACTTGCTTAAAAATATGCGGAATATACCGGAGCTTATTTTCCCTCATCAGGGTGTGGTTAACTAAGCGCTCACGCTAAAACTAGTAAATAAAGCTGCTAGGCAGCAATTGTTAAACACCCTATCCAAGTCTTATCCTTTGCCCGGGTTTTAACACATGACCTTTTAATTGTGGGTTGATTTTAAGTAAAGCTGCTGTTTTGGTGTTGTTTCTTTTGGCAATATCGATAAGTTTATCCCCGGATTTGATGGTGTAGAGGCTGCTAGGTTGATTTTTTTTCCAAATTATTAATTGTTGTCCTGGATGAAGGGCTTCGTTAATTGCAATTTGATTCCAGATCTTAAGGGTTTTTTCATCGATTCCATAAAGGCGGGAAATACTCACATAAGATTCATTGTTTTGAACGATGTGAATAACTTTATACAGATCTGATTTGATAAAATGGGGCAGCGGCGGGGGAGTAAGGACAGGAGATATCGCTTTTGCAAGATCCGATGGATTGTTGCTAGGAATAAGCACAAAATCCCCTTTTTTAAGGTGATTAGATTTTAGTTGGTTGAGCTCTTTAATCAAATTGACAGTGGTGTGGTATTTTTGCGCGATAAATGATAAATCATCACCAGCACGTACAGCATGTCTGGTCCAACTAACGCGGTCCCCTTGAGGAACGTGGGCGAGTTTTCGACTAAAGTCATCCACTCTATCGGCTGGGATGAGTAATTTAAAAGGTTGATAGGGTGCGGTTGCCCAACGGTTAAAGCCAGGATTGAGTTTGATGAGTTCTTTATAGGAAATGCCGGCGAGTTTTGCTGCATGGTTAAGGTCAATTTGGCTACCAATATTAACTTCTTCAAAATAGGGTGTGTGAGCGATTTCAGGTAGACGTAGGTGGTAACGCTCTGGATATTGAATGACTTCAGCGAGTGCGAGCAGGCGGGGGATGTAGGCTTTGGTTTCTTGAGGCACGTTTAACGACCAGAAGCTCGGTCGATCTCGTGTTTGATGACTTGAGGCAATGATCTTAGACAAAGCACCTTCACCATAATCATAGGCTGCAAAGGCTAAAATCCAATCGCTATTAAAATAGTCTTTCAAATAGGCAAGATAGTTCAATGCAGCGTTGGTTGAGGGGCCAATACTTCGCCGCCCATCGTACCACCAGTCTTGTTTCAAGCCTAACTCGGTTCCCGTTCCAGGCATCAGTTGCCAAAGTCCCGCAGCACCTGCTCCTGAATAGGCAAATGGATCAAATGAACTTTCTATCATAGGGATGAGCGCTATTTCGCCGGGCAGGTGGCGTTTTTTAATTTCAGTGACAATATGATAGATGTAAGGTTCAGATTTTCTAGCTAGATCTTGAACATAATTTGGATGAGAGGCTAAATAGCGAATTTGTGTTTGAACCTCAGCGCGAGTCACTTCATGATTGAGAGAAAACTCTTTGCGCAATACATCCCAAACGTTCCCGGTTGCTTGATGGGGTCTGAGTGTCGGCGCTGCCGCGAAACTTGGTAAAGTGAGTAACAAGCAGTATATGATGAGTGATTTAAACTTCAAAACTTAAGCCTAATATAACCAAAGGGTGAACAGTCTACTAAAAAAAAGCAGTGTATGATACCCTTTTGGAAATAAATTTATTCAAAAAGCACATATTTAGCTCTATTGAGAGTGAACAAAAGTATCTTTTTTTTGTCTTAATAGTTTAAAAACGGACAGTGAATCAATCGCTGAGACCCCTTGTTGCTGTGCATAGGCAATGATGTCAGGCATTTCTGTTCGCATAAAAGGATTGATCTCGCGCTCTTTGGCAATTGTTGAGGGTAGAGAACAATGCGAGGGGTGTTGCTCTAAAAATGCTAAATGCGCCCGAATTGGAGAGTGAAGGGGCTCAATCGATTCGGCAAAATAAAGATTATTTAGAGTATATTCATGTCCACAGTATATTTTTGTATCTTTAGGTAGTGACTTTAATAACTGGATGGATTGATGAAGTTCCTCCATAGTGCCATCAAACACACGACCACAGCCTGCAGAAAACAGAGTGTCGCCGCAAAAGAGCCACCCTCTCGTAGGTTCTTGATAACAAATATGCGTACGAGTATGTCCGGGAGTGTTGATGACTCGGAAGTCGTGGCATCCAATATGTATAATATTTTCGTCACGGACTGTATGTTGAATTAATGGGAGTCGGTCATCTTTAGGTCCATAGACTTGAGCGCTCGGAAAAATTTCAAGAAGCTCACTTATTCCCCCTGCGTGATCTGGATGGTGATGAGTGATAAGCATGTCGCTAAGCTTCAACTGATGGGTGTTAGCAAAAGCTAACACAGGGTTTGAGTCTCCCGGGTCAACGGCCGCAAAAGTGTGGGTTTTCTCATTCACGAAAACCCATATGTAATTGTCATTGAATGCTTTTATTGCTTGGATGGGCATAACAAGCTCTCAATTGAATATGAAGAACGTCCCGGATTAAAGAGCTTGCAGAGGGTGTCTAGACCTGTGCTCAACTCATCTTTAAGAAGGTAAGGTGGATTTATAATCCACAGTCCACAACCTGTCATCCCAGAATTATTGGGTGATTCTAATGTAAATTCTAGTTTTAAATTGTTTTGTGCTCCAACGTTACAAAGTCCATTGTGTAAATCACGGTTGAGCTTTTTATCGACGATGGGATACCAAAGGCAATAAACCCCAGTTTCAAATCGCGCAGAGGCCTTTTTTAAAAGGCGCGGAATTAATCGATAGTCTGTTTTT
>JBIIJL010000107.1:0-5592 GCA_044233795.1 Legionella sp.
CCTTGGTCAACAACAAGACTAACAGCGTCTCTCTTAAACTCTTTCGAAAATTCTCTTTTCACACTTCTTCTCCCATATTAAGATCACGATCTTAACTGGGTGTGTGCATTTATTAAATCACGTCAATCTGATTCAGCGAGTAATGAAATTCGCGGTTGATTTGAGAATTGAGCTTCTAATTTACAACCATTTAATGTTATCTGAAGATTCATGCTTGGTTTAGTGTTATATAAACCTACATATTGCTTAAGTATATTGAGTGGTACAGCAATTCCTCTCTTCTCAAACGGTAATAAAACCCGTTTATCATGTACCAATGCAGCCAATTTAAGACCGATATTTTTCGATAAGAAACCAATGTCCCATACATAACCTATGGTATTCAAGTTCGATAAAACAATAATGGAAGTCTTTGTTTCAGGGCAATAAATTAATACTGTATTGAATCCATCAATACCACCATCATGAGTAATCACTTTAAGCCCATCTATCTCTTTAATTTCAAAACCAAAACCATAGTGTTCCTTGAATGGTTGGGTCATTTTATGCAGAGAGCCTGCCGCATAAGGCAAACTCATATCTAAATATTCTGCATTGGTGAAAGTACCAGAATCGTCTTTTGAGTATCCAGCAGCGCGATGCGGAATAACGTCTATATGTGAATCATAACCTGAGTCTTGCATACCCAGTGGACTAAAAATATTCTCCTTGAGGAAGGCTTCGTATGTCTGACCACTTAAAACTTCAATCAAATACCCAAGCAATACATAGCCAGAATTATTGTAGGCATATTGTGTTTCAGGCTCAAAATCTAAAGGCTTATCAATAAAAATTTGTATTTGTTCTAATGGTGTTTTTTTACATGCTGTGATGGCTCTAAATTCAGGAAATTGAGTGTAGTTCGGAATCCCATGCGTGTGGTTTAATAAGTTAAAAATTTTTATATGTTTCCATGCTGAAGGCGCATTTGGCATATGTTGAGCAATAAAATCTTCTATTTTTAATAGCCCACGTTCTTCAAGTATCAAAATAGCTGCAGCAGTAAATTGTTTGGTCAATGATCCCAAACGATATTTAGTTGTTGGTGTACTTGGAATTTGCCATTCAAGATTTGCAAAACCATACCCTTTACTCAATAGAATATCTTGATCTGCAACCAACACTGCACCCATAAATTCCTGGCTCTTAACGTACGACTGAACTATATCATCCATTCGTTTGGCCTGTATTTTAACCATCTCTGCCTCCTGCTAAAGAATTAATGCACGTATTGCTTCTCAATTTTGGATATACCCATCAATAAAATGATCAACTTTTTTCTTAATATTAGAGATATGATCTTCCGCGTTATCATGTTGACTATTGAGTTTTTCTTTATCATAAAGACAGCGCAAAATATCCGTACTAAATCCCAGCAGCCTTAGCAAATAAGTCGTGTGCTGGGCTTTCAATTCCTCTTCCTTTTCAAGTGTCCTCTTTTCTTCATCGCTCATGCCCGCGGCGCCCTTATTACGCTCGTAGATCTGAATCCCTAACGCAATCATTTCTTTCATGACTTGAGAGCTAGAATCATAGCCTTCATCTTGTTTTATTTGCTCAAGCTGAAGGATTGTTTTTTGACTGAGGTAACAATAAGATTTAGGCATGGTTCTATCATTTAAAGTAAATATAGGCTGTATTATACGGGGTGTGGATTGGGTGTGCAAACCCATTAAACCATCATTAAATAGGTTGTGGATCAGGTGTGTATTGTATATAACACTATGTTTTATATAGAGAGTGGATGCACACCCATGAGAAAACTAGCTTTTTTGAGGTTTTAAAAATCCATAATTTCACGCAACACTATGATTTAGAATGGGTTTTATGGGTTGCAATACCATTGCGAGGGGTGTGCTACTCTCTTGAGTCTTATCTTGTGTCTTCTTCGGATTGTTTTATTTTTATGGGGTTATTTTATTGTTGTTTTCTGCTTGATTTGAAAACGCGGTTAGTCGCGTGTTTGTGATTATCGCTTTACATGCCATAATTAAAATTCAGTAACGTAAAGGCGCTCACTAACATGATTAGGGTAATTCATTTCTTAAATAAATATTTAAAGTATGTCAAGATCGAATTAGCAACATCAATACAGATTATGGGGCCAAGTTGCGACCCAAATCATCCTAACTATTATAAGACTTATATCAACCCAACCACAGGCTTACCCATCAGTGGATCAGTTGATGCCTCAGGTAATACCTATGGCGCCTATCATAATGATTACTACCGCCGTTCTTCAGATGATGATTATTATCGAAATCGCGACTATTATAATTCAATCAATAATTACAATAATCCGCACAGTAATTATAATAATTCATCCTGTAGTTCTGTTTATCGATGAGATCAAAGTACAAGTGAGTCAGGTGTTAAAAACAATTATTAGTTTAAAGAAGATCATTCCAGATCTAATGACCAGCATTACTGAAATACAATGAACAAAATACAGAAAACATTTTGGACGAAATAAATGAGCACTATTTTCCCTAAACCTCTGATAATGGGTGACACTATTGGCTTGGTGACCCCTTCGAGTCCAATGATGCCAGGCCGTTTGGAGGCAGGTATCGCTTATCTGGAAAAAAAAGGATTTAACGTAAAATTAGGCGATCATTTGCATGATGCTCATCGTTTTTTAGCAGGTCGAGATGAAGATCGGGCAAAAGACATCATGAATTTTTTTATTGATAAAGATGTGACAGTCATCATGGCAACGGGCGGGGGTTATGGTTCACAACGGATTTTACCCTTTCTTGATTATGATGTGATCCGTGCTAATCCAAAAATTCTAACGGGGGCTAGTGATACTACCGCCTTGCAATTGGGTTTATTAAAAAAAGCAGGCATTGTGTCTTGCACAGGGTTTGTATTCGGCGCATTGGATGATGGCGAGCTGGCCCCTTTGATTGATCAAACACTTTTTGCATGCTTAAAGGAAGAATCTTATCAAATTACGGAAGGCAAGTCTGTTCACCCGGGTATTGCCGACGGCCCTTTAATTGGTGGTAATTTAGAAGCATTGATTGCATTAATGGGAACTCCTTATCAACCCGATTTTAAAGACTGTATTCTGTTGATTGAAGATGTTGGCGCAGAACCGTACCAAGTGGATAGCAGATTGTCACAACTTGACTTGGCTGGTGTTTACAAACAAGTTTCTGGTGTTATTTTTTGTCCATTTGCGCGTTGTACAGCAAACTATTTCCCTGATCGTGATGGTACAGTGGATGATGTGATTGATGAATGGTCGTCACGAATTAACGTGCCATGTATTAAGGAATTCCCTTATGGTCATGGCGACAGACGATGTGTGTTGCCGATTGGTAAGAATGTTATTCTAAACGCTGACATTAGCATGCTCACAATTCCATAGCCAAAACGTGCTGAAAATATACAAATATAGGTACGGTATGAAACGTCTTTCTGTAATAACAAGTAACATCATTTTGGAAGAGTTAAGAAATTTTCCTTTGCAAGCAGTAATATGGGGAATACTTGAGAAGAATAATATAGGGAGCATATTTGAACTTCCAGGGGGCTCTGTCTTAATCATGGAGGATAGCGATGACCCTTTTGCATTTCTTGTTGGACCTATAACTTCGGTGGCGGTTGATGCCGCAATTACTATTGCTGCCAATGCAAGTTATCCCATGATTTACTGCCATCCTAGATACCACCATTTATTTTTAGAGAAAAATTGGGATTTTCATTTGCGCGCTGAGATGGTGTTAGAACAAATTTTTACGCCGTTGCCTATTAAGAATGGATTCATAATTCAAGCAATAGAGTCCATCGATTTCTTTAAGCAATGTTACTGGTTCAAAGAAACCTCCGAGCGGTATGGGTCGCCTGAACAATTTCTAGCACATGGAAAAGGCTACGCTTTATGTAAAGACGGGCATATTTTCAGCGAGGCCTATACTGATTATTTGGGTGGAAGACATGCAGAAATAGGAGTAGTAACACACCCTAATTATCGTGGCCAAGGTTTTGGATCCCAGATCGCCTCTCATTTAATTTCAAAATGCGTAGAAGAAAGTTACATACCTATTTGGAGTTGCCAAATTAACAATCGGGCGTCCATGAAGGCCGCACTTAAAATAGGATTTTCTATCTCACGCTATTACATTCAAATGGTGCCGACAGTGGGAAATACGCTTGGGGCCCCTCTCGTTAAATGGATAAAAGATAACCCTGATTGGGAATAAAAAAGTGATTGAAACAAAGAGGTTATCTCTTCGTCGCCCAACTAACGAAGATATTTTTATGTTAGAAAATCTCTGGAGAGATGAAAAAATTCGTGAATTTCTTGGTGGAACCATTACTGATGAAGCCATTCGTCAGAAAATAATTGCTCTACAAACCCATTGGGATTCGCATCAATTTGGACAGTTGGTTGTTCACGAGAAAAATGCTACCCAAGTAGCTGGGCTTTGTGGTCTGCATTATTCTGAAGATGGTGTTGAGGTATCTTATATGTTTTTTCCCAAGTTTTGGGGAAAAGGTTTTGCTGATGAAGCGGTGCGGGCAACTATAGATTATGGTTTCAATACGCTTAAATTAGATACAATTATTGCAATTACCCAAGAAATGAATATCAAATCATGCCAGCTTCTTGATAAGATTGGTATGAACCATATCAACACTTTTGTACGTTTTGATGCAACCCAGCGCCTATACAGACTCATACGAACTGAATGGCATAATAATGTTAGAAGTATCTAATGACGCAAGATTTTCAATAGCTGAATTATCACATGGATAATCTCATCACGTTGTATAAGCAACGCCTTAACCTTCAAAACGCCACATTCACACGTATCGATCATGATGATGCAATGGTTGCGGTCGTATATAAGATTGTGCAACGTAATGATTTGCCACTCATTTTAAAAATATGTCCGCGGACTGAAGATTATTTACGCGAAGTTTTCTTTCTGAAACATTTTGCAGGAACGTTGCCAGTCCCACGCATCATACAGGAAGTGCCTCCAGAAGCAGGTATCGATGGCGCCATTTTAATGGAATACTTACCTGGTACACTGCTTAATTTAACAGACTTCACTGACGCCCTGGCTTACGAGATTGGTTCACTACTCGCATACAGGCTAAGCAACATTTATTCTGTAAATTCAGATTTATCCCATCTTGCTATTGATTATTAATCATCCATATTCAAATAATTTCTACCCTGATCCCACTCCTCATCGATCTCAACCAAAAGTGCTGTAACCAAGCGTAAGCAAGAATTACAATTCGGAAATATGCCGACAATTTTAGTTCTTCGTTTAATTTCTTTATTTACCCGCTCAGCCAAATTGCTCGTCCTAAGCTTTTTCCAATGTTCTTGAGGAAAGCTGAAGATAGTAAACCCTTCAGCAATATTTGTCTCCATCCACTCACTTAGCCTGGGTGCTCTAGTCCTATATTTTTCAATCGTTAATTGAAGCGTAAGCGGTGAATTAACCCCACCTATGCGGGCAAGATCAAGTTAGGTAAGCTTCTCATATTGTCGAGACGTTGAGTGTCAATGTTGTAGGGAAGGAGTGT
>JBIIJL010000038.1:0-19678 GCA_044233795.1 Legionella sp.
GCCGGAGTACCAATGGGATGTTTTTTCTTAAGCGCGAGTTTATTGGCTAGCATGAATGTCCCTATCACATTGATGGGGGTAATTTTACCTTTTTATGCGGTCATTGATATGTTGGAAACAGCGCTCAATGTTTGGTCCGATTCTTGTGTAGTGAAAGTCGTTGATGAGAAAGTCGACCGGGCTTTGATGTGCGACATTGTTGCTTCAGAACCCTTATGATAGTAATAATTTACAACACAAAGTGTAATAAATACCACTAAGCTCAATGAGATCTCTCAGTGCTACACATTCATTAATTTGGTGAATGGTAGCATTCACCGGCCCAAGTTCAAGAAGCTCAACACCATAGGGTGCGATGAATCGACCATCTGATGTACCGCCGCTTGTGGAAAGCTCAGGGGTTTGTCCAGTTACCTCTTTGATTGCATGAATGCAGTATTCAATGAGCTTGCCTTGTGAGGTTAAAAAGGGCTTGCCACTTAAACGCCATTTGATTCTTGGACTCAGGCCGTGTCTGTTGAAAATTGTAACGATATGATTTTTTATGCTTTGCTCAGTCGACTCTGTAGAGTAACGAAGGTTGAAACCAAGAGATAGTTCCCCGGGAATGACGTTATTTGCCTCTCCACCGGACTGGATATTGAATACTTGGAGAGTGGTTGCTGGAAAATGTAGATTGCCTTCATCAAATTGGGTGGTGGTTAATTCTACCAAAGCGGTTACTATTTTATGAATAGGATTCACGGCCAAATGCGGATAGGCAACATGCCCTTGTTTTCCTTCTAAGGTGAGATATCCTGTCAGTGATCCTCGTCGCCCGATTTTAATGACATCTCCAACACGGGCCAAGCTTGATGGTTCACCAACAATACAATAATCAGGAAGGATCCCTTGTTGATGAAGTTCCCTCATCACAACAGGGGTGCCCAAATCAAAGTCAACGCCTTCCTCGCCACTCGTTATTAAAAAACCTAAACTACCTTGAAAGTTAGGGTGTGTTGTCACAAACCTTGTTGCAGTATCTAACATCGAAGCAAGACTGCCTTTCATGTCCGCCGCGCCGCGTCCATAAAGCATACCGTCTTTTTCATGCAGGGTGAAAGGATCAGTGTTCCATTTTGATATTTCGCCAATAGGAACAACATCGGTGTGTCCTGCAAACATCAATAATGGTTTGCCTTCACCAATTCTTGCAAAAAAGTTACTAACAGGTGGACTATCAAAACGTTGACATTTAAAACCCAAGTTTTCAAGGTGATGTATCATGTAGTCTTGACAACCTTTGTCGTCTGGGGTGATGGATGGATAAGCAACGAGTTTTCTAAGATGCTCTTGAAGGTCTCTCATGCATTCGCATCCCTAAGTAACTCATTGATACTTACTTTACTGCGCGTTTTCTCATCTACTTGTTTTACTATCACCGCGCAATATAGATTATGATTCCCATCTTTGCTAGGTAAACTGCCGGCAACAACGACAGACCCTTGCGGGATTTTGCCGTAGCTGACTTGCCCAGTCTCTCTGTGGAAAATCTTAGTACTTTGACCAATAAAAACACCCATGGACAGCACGGAGCCTTTTTCAACAATGACCCCCTCCACAACTTCAGAGCGAGCGCCAATAAAACAATCCTCTTCAATGATGGTTGGATTGGCTTGCAAAGGCTCTAATACCCCACCGATGCCAACGCCCCCAGAAAGATGTACATTTTTACCTATTTGTGCGCAAGAACCAACCGTTGCCCAAGTGTCAACCATAACACCTTCATCAACATAGGCCCCAATGTTGACGTATGAGGGCATTAATATGCTGTTTTTGCCAATAAAAGCCCCGCGCCTTACTATGGCATGGGGAACGACTCGGGCGCCCATATCGCTAAATCCTTGAGAATCGGTGTGAGCGAATTTCAGTGGGAGTTTGTCATAAAATTTGCAAAACTCAGCATCGATGACTTGATTTGGATAAGCTTTAAAAGAGAGTAAAATTGCTTTTTTTAACCACTGGTTCACTACCCATTGATTGTCTATTTTTTCAGCGATGCGTAATTGTCCACAATCAAGCAGCGAAATCACTTCGTTAAGAGCCCTTAATAATTCGGTAGAGGCATTGGTGGGGGATAGGGTTTGGCGTTGTTCAAAATGTGCTTCTATAAGCTCTTCCAATGCAGTTGTCATATTTAGCCTTGCGGGTTATAGGGGTAAAGAAATTTAAATTCAAAATGGCCTATTTATTTTAAAATTCACGGCCAAAATATTGTCAAGAAAGCCTATCGCATTATGAGCGTGTTGACAATCATTCACCCGGCCTAAGTGGCTCGAACAAGCCGTGGGCCGAGAGTTATATGTTTAGCATTGCATTTTGGTTATCATGAAATCCTTTTCCAACCATTGTTGATTGAGCCACTCACGAAATTGTTCTTGGGTTGAGTTATCCATTAACAATTCTGGGGTAAGAAATTTTGCAGGAATGGGAATTTTTCGGATGTGAATTTTAATAGACAATATCCTATCACATAGAAAATGCCATAATGTTGTAGTTTTGGTAGGGTAAATAATGGTTACATCAAGAAGCTCGTCGATTTTTTTATCCATTGCGCTGATGACAAAACTCACTCCGCCTGCTTTGGGTTTCAGTAGATGTTGATAAGGGGAGGATTGCTGGCGCTGTTTTTCGTGACTAAACCGAGTGCCTTCGACAAAACTCATGAGGGTGGTGGGGGTTTCTTTAAATAGAGTGAGTGCTTTCTTGGTTGCTGCAATATCCTGGCCGCGTTTATGTGGGTGTTTGGCAAGGAACGCAGGGGAATATCGTTTCATAAAAGGGCATCCCATTGCCCACCAGGAAAACCCTAAAAAAGGAATCCATTTAAGTTCATCTTTGATGAAAAACTTTAATACGGGTATTTTGCGATTAAATATGCGTTGTAGCATAACGATGTCCAACCAACTCTGATGGTTAGCAATGACCAAATGCCAATGATTGCGTTGAAATTCATCCCCACCGGTGACCTCCACCTTGGTTTTTATAAAATGATCGAGATAAGTATTGTTGATATCAGTCCAAAGCTCAGCAATCTTATCGACAAGGCTTGTGCACCATAAGCTGAGTCGTCGATTAGGGATGAGTTTTAGTAAACCAATCATAAGGACAGGGATGGATCCAACAGTCGTTGATACAATCAGTAGGAGTACCGAAAACACAGCTTTTATCTGTGCCCATGGTTTAGCACTCTTCATTTAAAAACTCCTATAATGATCCTAATGCGTGTTGTAAAGATGCTTTGAGATCGTCAATATGCTCAATGCCAACAGATATCCTAATAAACCCATCATTAATTCCTAGAGTTTTTCGAACCTCAGCGGGAACTGAAGCGTGGGTCATGATAGCTGGATGCTCAATTAAACTTTCAACACCACCTAAACTTTCTGCCAAAGTAAATAGTGTTAAATTGGATAAAAAACAACGGGCTTCATGTATACCGCCCATGAGCTCGATAGAGATCATACCACCAAAAGCGTGCATCTGCTCTATTGCAAGCGCATGTTGTGGGTGGTTGTCTAGGCCTGGGTAAATGACGCGTTTAATTTGAGGCTGTTTTTGAAGCCAATGAGCGAGTGTGAGAGCGTTTTCACAGTGGCGTTCCATTCGAAGATGTAGTGTTTTTAAACCGCGTAATACAAGATAACTATCAAAGGGACCTGCAATCGCACCACAGGCATTTTGTAAAAAAGCGATCTGCTCGGCTAATGCTTGATTTTCTCCGACAACGACAACACCACTCACCACATCAGAATGCCCGTTGAGGTATTTGGTTGCAGAGTGAACCACAATATCAAAGCCAAATTCGATTGGACGCTGGATCCATGGAGTAGCAAAGGTATTGTCAACGACAGAAATCAACCCATGTAATTTCGCAAGATCCGCAACTTCTTTCAAGTTAACCAATTTGAGCATGGGATTGCTTGGTGATTCTACCCAAATCATTTTAGTATTTGGCAAGATAGCTTTGCTAATGTTATCGATGTGACACATATCAACAAATGAGCAGTTTAAATTTGCAGTGCGTGTTTTTACTTTGTTAAATAAGCGATATGAACCACCGTATAAATCGTCCATTGCAATTACATGTGCGCCTGTATCAAGAAGATCAATGACTGTATTAATGGCAGCCATTCCTGAGGCAAATGCAAACCCTTTTGTACCAGATTCAAGATTGGCTATACAGTCTTCATAGATTGTTCTGGTTGGATTTTTTGTGCGCGAATATTCATACCCTAAATGAACGCCAGGAGCTGTTTGCTCGAAGGTCGAGGTGGTGTAAATGGGGGGCATGACAGCACCAGCGTTTTTATCGATTATCATCCCGGCATGTATTGATCTGGTGTCAAAATGTCTTTTGCTCATGGTGTTTTTAAGCTCCGTTGATTCCCCTATGACATTCTAGATAGGGTTATCCTTCAAAGCAATAAAGCTTTGGAGGGGGGAGGAGTACGATATTATTTACCTTTACTGTAGATAATTTTTTGACTCAGCTGGCCTATGAAGGTAACGTATTGCAGAATGTGTTGATTTTTACAGAAAGGAAATGATATGTCGGTGGATGCGAAGCGTTTATTATTACGCCCTATGGTCCCCAAATTAATTTGCCTTCTGTTAGTTTGCTTGTTGATGGGGCAGGTGATTTTTGGGCTTATTCCAATTTTTTCACTTGATAAAGATGTGCCCATCCGTCATGATCAACAGGTTATTTTAAACGGTCAAATAAGTAATGTAGAGAGGGCCAGTTTACAAACCCCACTTTTTGGCGAATATCTTCCAAAGAGCTTAGGCGATGGTGAGGTACGGCAATCCATGTTGCAATTGACAATAGTTGGAATTATGTATTCTGACAATGAGCAAATCTCTCATGTTATTGTTCAAAGTGCATCTGGTCGTGAGCAACTCTACCGAGTTGGAGATCAGTTACCTGGTGGTGTTGTACTCAAGAGGATCACGCCTGATGGTATACTGGTAATTCAGAATGGGGTGCTTGAGAGTATCAGTTTCAAAAAAAATATGTTGATGTTTGAGTCAGAGGCAAAACCCCTTAAAAACTCTGAAATGTAAGGACAATATGCGCGTTAGATGTTTCTCCTGGGTGCTCATTCTACTTCTCAGTGGTTGTATGACCAATGGCTACAATTTGCGTGAGGGGATTTTGAATTTCAAAGAGCAAAATTATCGCCAAGCATTTATACGACTTATGCCAGAAGCCGATAAAGGACAACCCGATGCCGAATATGCTGTTGGTTATATGTACTATTATGGTCAAGGTGTCATAGAGGATCGCAAAAAGGCGTGGTACTGGATAAGCTGTGCGGCTAAGAAGGGCCAACTGGATGCAATTCAGGCTGTATCAATCTTAGAACGACAGCCAGCTCCTCCTCCTGTTAGAGTGCGGCATTAAAAATAAGCGATGCAATGTAGCAGCAATAAATCAGCAATAGTAATCCACCATGCCATCGTTCAATCCTCTTTTTGTATTGGGAGGTAATAAATGATAGCACTAACGTAATGATAAACATCATGGGAATATCGCGCCACAAAATGGTGTGGCTGACGGTTGCGGGATTGAGAATGCCAGGGAAAGCCATTACTACCAGGAGGTTGTACATGTTAGAGCCAAGAATATTTCCAATGGCAATATCGTCATGGCCTTTAAGTGATGCAACAATAGATGTAGCGATATTAGGTAAACTCGTTCCTATGGCGACGATGGTTAAACCCATGACGAGATCACTCACACCGAGTTTACTTGCGAGTTGAACTGCGCTATCAACCAGGTAATGCGCGCTGAGCGGCAGAATGCAAAAACCGATGATGAGATTGACAATGGTCGCATACATTGGTCGATGAGTGTCGATGGATAGGTTAAACTCTCTTGACAAGGGATCGTGTTTAGCATGTTTTGCAAGAAAAATAAGATAACAAATTAGAGCGATACAACCGACTAAAAAAAGGCAACCATCCATTACTGAAAGGTATCCATCGAGCATTAGAGAATAACTAAATAGCATGACAAGGAGTAATAGCGGATATTCTTGTCTAATGAGGGATGACTTGATGGTGAGTGGTCTTAGAAAAATTGTAAGACCCAATACTAAACCGATATTGGCTATATTGGCACCAATCGCATTACCGAGAGCGAGTTCTGAACGTCCTTTGGTTGCGGCAGTAATAGTAACCATGATGGCTGGTAGCGATGCACCAAGAGCCACAAGGGTAAGGCCAATGACTAACGGGGATACTCGATAGAATTGAGCAAGTCCAAAGGCGCCAGTGACAAAATGGTTGGCCGCCCACAGTAGGGCAATGATACTAAGAAGCAAGGTGATAAAAACCATTCTGAGGGATCTCTAGAGAATCGCGGTATATATCATCGATGATTAGATGGGGGCTTGTCTATAGTTAAACTCTTCAAGGATGAGGCTTACAGGCCTTGCCATTCCTAAGGTTTTTGTTTTGCTATAAGTAAACCAAGCTTGCTTGGTGCCACCTATTGTTTCAAGAGGAGCACAAATTTCAAAAGACCATACCGAAATGTTGAGATGAAAATGGGTAAAAGAGTGCTTTAAGACCATAAATTCTGTGGCAGATTTAGGCGAATATCCATAATACTCTTTGAGATGGCTAATAGGGTTTAGGGTGAAGTCGATGGCGGGAAGGCACCACAGTCCACCCCAAACGCCTTTTGGTGGACGTTTTTCAAGTAAAATCGTCCCATCATTCTGATAAAGAAGTAAAAAATATTGCTGTTTGTTTGGTAGCGTTTTTTTTTCATCTTTGTTAGGAAAGCGTTCTACTGCGTTGTGTTTGTAGGCAAGACAAGCGTTTTGAAGTGGGCATGTTGAACACGCCGGCTTTTTTGGCGTACAACAGGTTGCACCAAGATCCATGATGGCTTGCGTATATTCACGGCAATTAATTTCTGGCATGCACTGGTTTGCATATCTCGTTAGTGTTTTTTGAACATCTGCCTTTTTCGTGCTGCCCTCAACCATAAAATAACGACATAACACACGTTTAACATTGCCATCTAAAATGGCTGTTGGTTGGTTAAAAGCTAGAGATGCAATCGCTGCAGCAGTTGATGGTCCAATGCCTTTAAGACTTAGTAATTGATGAACTGTGGTTGGGAACTTGTTTTGGTGCTCATGATGGATAATCTTGGCTGTATGATGAAGGTTTATAGCACGGCTATAGTAGCCGAGCGATGACCAATGAGCGAGTACTTCATCCTCATCTGCTTTGGCAAGAGTTTGGATATCTGGAAAGCTCTCCATGAATCTATTGAAATAAGGAATGACCGTTTTTACTTGCGTTTGTTGTAACATGATTTCTGAGACCCATACCCGGTAGGGAGTTTGTGGGTGTTGCCATGGTAGATCTTTACGTCCATGGTGGGAATACCATGCAAGAAGAGGTTGGGTAAAATCTTGATAGATCGATTCATTTACCATATCACTCTGCGTCATTATTCAAAAGATAGGCTGGTATGGTTACGATATCACCAACTTGTTCTTTCAACTGTTTAACGGGCTTCTCGAGGGCTTTTGTTAAAATAAGTCTAGATAATATTGGGTTGATTATTTTACTGTCTGGCAAGATAGCGGGCCGTTCAAATGTGCCACTAAGGATTAGGGGAAAATAATCACCTAATAGCTGTTGAACTGTATTCACTGATGGGTCTACTGAGCTGAGGTGGGCTTTGATTGCACCATTTAATGCACCATCTTGAAGATTGATTTGACCTTGTCCTTTCAGCGTCAATATATTGGTTTGTAACAGGACGTTGTCATTGATGAGCTTAAGATTACCCAATTTATACTGAATGCTTAATAACTCAAACGAAGTTGAACCAGAGCTTGGTACATTTGATGTGAAGGTAGGTATTGAAAGTGTCGCTTTGGGGTCTTTATTTTTGATATCAAGTAAGGTGTGAATTTTTTGGGTTATATCATCTGCCAATTGATTGAGGTCAATAAACAACAGTGAGCCATCTTTGATGGTCAAATTGCCTGCACCATTAAGCGCGTTTTTCCACGCCCCTTGATTGAGATTTGTGGTGGCGCGAATAGAAAAATCCATTGGGCCTTTGATAAGGAATTGATTGGTCAAATCCTTAAATAATAAATTTGAATCAATTTGGGTTGCTGATTGCTGTACGGTTAGTTGTTTAGTGTTGAGTTGATAATCAAGCGAACCTACCGAGGTGCCTTTGTAGAGAGAAATGTTGAAAGGTGCTAAAACGATATTTTCGGGAGAGAGTAAGGCCGTAGCATTTATTTTAGAAATATTAAGTTGATTTAATTTGAATTTTTGTAAAATTAACTGTCCTTCAGCACGACTTATCTTGATTTGAGGGTTGGTTTTGTTAGCGGTGAATTGCTTCAAACGTATTTGTCCTTGATAACTTAAACGGGTTTTGAGTTGATTCTCGTCAATCACCGCTTGTAGGACCGTTTTGATTTGCAAAGGGAAGTCTTGATTTTTCACATTAAGTTGATTTGCGCCAAGTTGAAGATCACTTAAGGTAATGCTTGTATTGCCTTGGTGGATAGTTATGGCGCTGCGTGTCATGAGAAAATTTTCAATAGCAAATCTAGCAGGGGCTGTCTGGGCTAGATTAGTATTTTTTAGAGGCCGTGATGCAGCCGGCGGAGAATGGGTGGGCGCGTCTAAGTTAATGTTCAACTCAACACCGTCGAGTTTGAGATCGTTGACGATGAGATGTCCGCTTAAAAAAGGGGTGACTTGAATATTCAATAGTGCGTTCTCGATGGTCAATTTCATAGGGGCATGATCGTCTCCTATCGAAAGACGAGATAGCTGAATACCTGGATGAGGAAAAAACCGCCAAGACAAGGGACCATTAATCTGGCTATTTAGGGATGTTAGTTGTGTGATTTCTTTGCTGATAAATTCCTTAATAGCGACCGGCACGCTAGTTTTTGTTAAAATAACAATCGCAATGAAAATTATAAAAACAATCAGTGTGAATGCAACTAAGAATTTTTTTAGAAAAGTCATAGGGGATAAAATATGTTCCAGTATGCTAACAATATAGCTTTATGCACCATAAATCAATGACGTACAGGCGTTTTTGTTCTAATTAATACTAACCTGCACTATTGCAATTTAAATTAAATAAGTGTTAGTCTAATAGCCTTCCTTAGAAACAAGAGGATGGTTGTCATTGATTTAGCTTTTCAAGTTGTATTCAGGATGAATAGATATAACACAGGAGAGCAGTATGGAAAGATGTCAATCGGAAATTGTTATTTTAAAGCCTACAACAGTGTTTCAAGCCTTTCTTGCGGCGCAAACTTCAGAACATGAATTACCAAATTTAGAACTCTTACAAACCGACCCAACTGCCTATGTGATTAAACGGCAAGCCAGTGAGGAGGGAATTGTCGATGAAATTGAGCGACAATTTCAGGTGATGTTTAAACACGAGATTAGTCGTTGGTTGGGGGATGATGCGAGAAGTAGCATAGAAGGGAGTTTTCTCGATTTTCTCTGTTGTTTCAAATTTGAACTGCATTCTCAGATTATATTAATGGAGAAAACGATTGCTGAAGGTCGACAGTTGCTATCGGTAAAACCTCGTTCGGTTCTTATTAAATGGATGAAAGCACAGATTGCTGATCAAGAGGATGATTTAATTAGTATCCTAGATCGTGTCAATTTAGCGAATTTAGCTGAGAACGCAACGGTTGTTGTGAAAAACTTCAATCCTTTGACCCAGGTTAAACCTTTTCTTAAATGCTATTGGCGCCAAATTCTTAAAGTGGAGCTTTCCAGGATGTGTGACAAAGCTGAGCAGTGGCCTGCTATTGATTCTCTGGATGAGTTTAGTCGTTATTTTTCTGTGGCTATTCACACAAAAATGATTCACTTGGATTAAGGGGAAGGAGCAATGGAAACCATGGCGCTGGCTGTTGTTGGGGCATTGGTATTTGGTGGTATTGCGGCATTAACAGTATTTATCCGGCAGTTATTACTAAGTCGTGATAGGAAATTGAATGACGAGGCCCAACGCAAAGCTTTAGCAGATGAATCTCATGAGTTGGAAAAAATACGCGTGGAAATGGAGTCGCGAAAAAGATTTAACGCGCATTACGAGATGCTTGGTGTCAATAAAGAAGCCATACAATATATCGATCAAAAACTTGAGGATACTCTTAGCAAAAAAGCAGCTTTGGTTCAACGCTATTCAGAAATGATGTTGAGGGAAGCTAAGGCATTCATCGGTACTGACGATTTAATTGAACGTAAATCGATGTGTTTGCTCATCAAAGAAGAAATGGATCGTGATATCAAATTCTATGATAGCGAGCTGCTTGCGTTGCAAGCACGGCGAGCAGCAATGTGGGATGCACAGCAGGATTTGCAAGATACCTTGATTTATCATGAACAGACACATAACAGCAATCTAGATAAACTCTATGAATCACATACTTCAATGCTTGAAAAGGTCTACATGCGTCAAAGTGAGAGTGCCGATAAATATGCCAAACAGAATCTAGACGCTGGGAGTGATTCATATAAAGAAATCTTTATGGGACCTATTGAAGCTTTAGTGCGCTGTTTCAAGCCTGCCAATAACGCTTCTTCGGATAAGATAGCGGAGGAGACTGTTAGGCGTAAAAAAGTCAGAGCAATGGAAAGGAATCTTAATCGTGCGCGTGCTAGTGATCCAGAGACATTTGATGATTTTGATACTGTTGGGGCTCAGGGTATGGCACCTTAAAAGGTTATAGTTGGGCAATGTTTGTTCCGGAAAGTACACATTTGTGGCAATCTAATCATTGCAAAAATGATGCATAATGATGCATAATGGGTTCTTTTTGCAGCGGGGTTGTTGATGAGAACCAATCGTTTTTTTTCAGTATTATTGATGTTGTTCAGTGGTTTGTTTTGTTCAAATATTACGGTTGCTGCGATTGATTTACTGCCTGATGAGCGTAACACCATTGATGTCTTTCAAAAGATTGCACCTAAGGTTGTGTATGTGCATCGGTTAGCAACTGTTTTGAATGGTTCCTATGAGAAGCTTCAAGTACCTGCAGGCACCGGATCTGGTATTATCTGGGATACAAAAGGGCATGTGGTTACTAATTTTCATGTGGTGAATGGTGCAGATCATCTTGCAATTAGCATTGGTAATCACACCTTCCCTGCTAAAATTGTGGGTGTTGAGCCTCGTAAAGACCTTGCTGTCTTGCTCATCAATTCATCAAAAGCTCGAGAAATATTAAAAGCTATCAAGCCTTTTGAGATCGCCCCCACACATGAGCTATTGGTTGGGCAAAAGGCACTCGCAATTGGAAATCCATTTGGATTAGATCACAGCTTAACGGTGGGGGTCATCTCAGCTTTAGGGCGTCAAGTACCTGGGGTTGGTGGGGTGAAAATCCGTGACATGATTCAAACGGATGCGTCGATAAATCCTGGTAATTCAGGTGGACCATTGCTCGATAGTGCTGGTCGATTGATAGGATTAAATACCGTTATTTTTTCTCGATCTGGTGGATCAGCGGGGATTGGTTTTGCAGTACCTGCTGATGATATTGAGAGAATTGTTGCTCAGATCATTGCGCATGGTCGAGTGGTGCTTGCTGGAATTGGTATAACACGCGTTGAGCCTACGATTGCTCAACGCTTGGGGGTTGCCAAGGGTATTTTAATAGGTGATATTTTGCCAAACACCCCTGCAGAAAAAGCAGATTTACAGGTAACTCGAAGGGATGCCTGGGGGCGGGTAGTGCTTGGCGATATCATCATTGCTTTGAACGGACATCCGGTTGAAAATTATGGCGTATTATATAATTTGCTCACGGAATTAAAAGTGGGCGAAAAGATAACGATCACGCTTCAAAGAGGTGATCGACGGATCAATAAAACCATGAAAACGATAGATATTGCGGCGTTATAGATAAGGAGTCGGGGGATGCTAGCTTGCTCAATTTGTTGTACTTGCTGTAGTACACCTGTCACTAAAAGAGGTGCTGTTATTGGTGGATTGATTGGTTTTGGATTTGGTGTTTGGGCATCAATTGATGTTGTAAAGCCATATGCAGAACATCAAGGTCTTAGTGAGAATATGGCTATTGGCGTGGCATTTATCGTTGCACTTTTAGGTGGGCTTGAAGCTTGTGTTGCAGCAGGGCTTGTCGTTGGTGCTATTGCAGCGCCGGTGATTGTTAGTTCAATGAACTATTTTGGTCGTTTGGGTCAAGTGTTTTTTGTAAAACAAGCCTCTAACTATTTGCCCCAAGCACCTCTTAAAGCTGAAGAGACTCCATTATTAACGAGTAGTGTGTGATTCTGTTATTTACAGATTTTTCATTAAAGCGGAGTCTGTACCGTATTGGGATTGATATTCTTTCACACGGTTAATTTCATCATGATGTCCATGAATTTCGAGGTAGTCAATTAAATCATGTAGCGTGATAATGGAAAATACGTTGATTCCTTGATTTTTAATTTCGCAAACTGTTGATGTTTTTGACAGCCCTCTTTCACAACGGTCTAAGGCGATGACGACAGCTGTTAAGGTGCCACCATTCTTTTTGATAAGCTGTTGTGCTTCTCTAAAAGCAGTTCCAGCAGTGATGACATCGTCAATGATGATGGTATTGCCAGTTAAAGGTGAGCCGATGAGTTGTCCCCCTTCGCCATGGTTTTTAACTTCTTTACGGTTGAATGTTACAGTGACGTCTTTGCCGTGCTCAGCAAGTGCTACTGCTGTGGTCGTTGCAAGTGGGAGTCCTTTGTAGGCAGGACCAAATAAATGTTGCACATCATTCGCTTCTTTAATTAAAACATCCGCGTAAAATTTTCCCAGTTGTCTAAGAGCAGCACCGTAATAAAATAAACCAGCATTGAAAAAATAAGGGCTAACACGACCAGATTTAAGGGTAAATTTGCCGAAGGCTAATACCTTACTTCTAATTGCCAAGTCGATAAACGCCTCTTTTTCTTTATTCATGAATTTTCCTTGATTAATTCTGAGACTGTGATTAAAAATTCGTTAACAATCAACAAAAAACTGTTATGCTAGTAGGATGAGTAATATTGCGTTCTAGTGGCAAGCTCGAGACACTTGCGCAGTATAAGGCAGTCGTTTTTGAAAAAAAAGGGGAGAGGTATGTCTGAGAGAGAAACTGGGCATGTGAAATGGTTTAATGAAAAGAAGGGATTTGGTTTTATCGTGAATGAAAAAGACGAAGATATATTTGTTCACTATAAAGACATACAATTGGATGGTTTTAAAACACTTCATGAAAATGACACAGTCAGTTTCATTCTGGATAAAGGTCCAAAAGGATTAAAAGCCCAAGAAGTTGTTCTTATTGTTGAAAACCCCTGATAGTATTTCTCAATAATCATTGTAGTCTTCTTCGTAATCCTCTATGTCTATATCCTGGGAGAAAGAAATAAATGAGTGTTAATGCAATCGGCTTACTCCGCAAAAGGTCTTTTCTCCCATTGTTTTTGACGCAATTTTTTGGAGCATTTAATGATAATGCTTTCAAATTTGCCATGCTTACCTTGATAAGTTATCACTTAAGCTCATCGCAACTTGAATCTGAGCGACTCCAAGCGCTGGCTGGAGCGCTATTTATATTACCATTTTTCTTTCTATCTGCGACCGCGGGTCAATTGGCAGATAAATTCAATAAAGCGGATGTTACGCGCGTTATTAAGTTTTTCGAAATGTTACTCATGGTGATGGGAGGATTTGCTCTCTATTATAGTAGTACGTTGTTTTTGATGCTGACGTTGACAGGTCTTGGTATACATTCATCTTTTTTTGGTCCAATAAAATATGCAATTCTTCCAGATCATCTACCCAAACCGCAATTAATGGGAGCAACTGCATTAATTGAAGCGAGTACATTTGTTGCGATTTTATTGGGAACGATCTTTGGCACGATGAGTGTTGTGGGGAGCAGAACCGGTTCGCTTGGTGCGGTTTTGATGACAACGATTGTTGCAATGGCTGGTTTTGCAGCTAGCTTGTTTATTTTGCCTGCGCGGTCTGAGGTAGGTGAGCTGAAAGTTGATTGGAATGTTTGGCGATCGACAAAGGACATGCTATGTGAAGTTATAGTTGATCCGCGTATTATGCCAGTTATCTGTGTTATCTCATGGTTTTGGCTGGTTGGCGCGGTTATATTAACTAAAATGCCAGATTATACTAATTATATTCTGCGCGCAGATACCAGTGTGTTTTCTTTGTTTCTTGCGCTTTTTTCGCTGGGTATTGCATTAGGATCGATGGCAATTTTACGTATCCTCTCAGGAAAAATTACACTTCGTTTAGTTCCTCATGGGATGCTATTATTATCTTTTTTTGCTGCTGATTTGTATTGGGCTACTCCGGTTTATATCGATAAGTACGCACCTTTACAACCATTCGTTGCTTTTTTTGACAATATATCTCACTGGCGTTTTGCAATTGACTTTTTTTGCTTGTCGTTTAGTGGTGGTTTATTTGTGGTTCCTCTTTATACTTATCTTCAGGTGGTGAGTAATAAGGGATCGTGTGCTCGTACCATCGCTGCTAACAACATCGTCAATGCATTGTTTATGGTTCTTGGCTCAGGTCTCGTGACGCTGTTGTTGCACTTTCATATAGCAATGGCATTTGTGTTCTTCATTTTAGCTGTTCTTAATGCAATTGCAGCAGTATTATTTTGGTGGTTTTTCTTAAAAAATCAGTCTGCAGAAAAACTCGTCTTATAGCGATAATCAAAGCCGATAGTAAAGAGGCCTTTCTGGGGGGGGATTGAAAAAGCAACTTTTCTTGATAGCTGCAATTTCCTTTGCCGTTGTATCTCGAGCATTTCCGGTGAATATAGATCATTTGTTACTGCCTGGCATGACTGGTTTTGTTAGCACATTGAGCGCCGGACCGACTTGGTATCAGGCGGGTAAAACACAAACATTGAGTCTGCAACCGGGGTTGGAGAATACTTACGTGACAGGCCGTCCTTCATCCATACTGGCTAGCGGGGAACTTTTTTTAGGTTTTGCAACGGTAATAAGTCCAAAATTACTCGGTCAATTGGGATTGATGTTTGCGACGACCAGTCATGCACGTTTATTGGGGGATGTGTGGGAAACTGCGGATCCTTTACTGGATAATTATAATTATACCTATGATGTACGTGATGTTCGAGTAGGGTTAAAAGGTAAATTTCTATCAGTGATGTTGCATGATTTTGTCTTGCCATACGGCAGCGCTGGTATCGGTGTTGGGTATAATAAAGCTTACAATTACTCTATAACGCCAAAGCTTTTTGAGGCAGTACCGCCTCCTGCTTTTGGACCACATTCCAATACAACTGTGGTGTATAGCTTAGGCACAGGTATTCATCTGATATTATCGCCCCAGATTCAAGTTGTTATAGGGTATGAGTTCTGTGATTTAGGAAAAAGTTTGCTACAAGCGGCACCTGGCCAATTGCAAGGCAATGGTCTATTGATTGAGCACTTCTATACTCATGCCTTACAGCTTGGATTGAGTTATCTTGCCAAGGAATTTTGATAATGAACAAAAAAAGTAGGCGCTGCCTGGTTTTCTTTTTCAGTGGTCTTTTTACATCAACTCTTGCTGAAGCTAGTATGCCACTTCTTAGCATTGTGCCCACTTTCAAAGCGCCAACACAGCTTTTAAGCAATAGTTATGCTGCTGCAATATATCAAATTACCAATAACACTAAATCTATCACAAGCTTTAAGATGAAGCCTATCGCTGGGGTCACGCAGATCACTAACCTAGCAGGTGCTTGTACTGATCCTATTATACTGGCCAAAGGGCAAACGTGTTTTCTTTATTTACGGATCAATGGCAGCCAAATGGGGTTAGTATTGTCAGGTGGGCCTGTCGTATGCAACAACAGTCCAAATCCATTGGCGTGCTCTCAACCGAGCGCTGAAAATATTTTGAGTGTGGCTTTGTCATGGCGAGGAACGCCTGCTCAAAACAACTGGATAGCTGTTCTTATAGCTGAAGATGCTCCGCCTGCAAATGCTTTATCAACCTATGTTCAACAGATAATTACCTTGGCCCCAAAGCTTGAACAAATTCATTTAAGGTTTCCTGCGGGTGCGACAGACTATTCTACGTACGTTGATCTTATCCAATTGCTACGTACAACCTATCCTACGCCTATATTGGTTGGGTTTCATCCAGATAATTCAAGTAGCAGCTATAGCAACTGGAACTGTGGCAGCTCAGATTTTGCATGTGTTTTAAATAAGAGTATTGCTGCAATGAACACAGTCAATGCTGCGGTTGATCCAAAACAACAGGGCCTGGGATTTAATATCTTCTCTTTGGAGCAAGGATATGTAGAAATCGTACCATCAACACTGACAAAATATCAGGCGGTGAAAGCTTGTCTTGATCCAGGCCATGCCGCGCAAGGGGCCCAATGTCCTGTATGCGCTACTTGTACACCCATGGTGACGATTGCCTCACCCGTGGTTACTTTCGGCAATGCAGCACAAAGTATTGGGGATCCCACGCTTTATGGGTTAAGTGCACTGGATTATGCTTATCCACAATATTATAATCTTGGAGAGAGGATATACCCACCATATAGTGCTCTTTTAAATAACGGGTATTTTCCCACTGACTCTCTGACTTGCCAACAGGCTCCTCCCACAACTCAAAATCCCTGGTGGGTTGTTGATGTAGATAATGGTTCAAGCCCATATAGTCCACAGATTCCGTGCGTAGCTACAGGGCAAAGTTATCCAAATGTGTTTACTTATCCTAATCCAACAACATCAGGCCCGAATCCTGAGTTGGCAGCGGCCTATCTTGCTTATATTCTGACATTTAAAGAGCAGATCAGTGATATCGTTGCTACCAACGGCAGCCAGGTATATACGACTTTTTCAGGAGAGCCTGAGTTTCTGGGAGCTCCTGGGTGGACTCTTGATTTGATTTTGGCTTTTTATGAAGATTTATACACAGATTTCAATACATTATATACTCAATATCCCGATCTTTTTACACAGGGCGTGTTTGCAAACGGCGTGAATACAACAGCAATAAAATATGGCATCTGGAACTTTAGTAGCATCCTTGCCAATAACCCTTAGAGCAAGGGTTTTATTTTTTGATACTAAGCCAATCTCTTGCTATGAGGTAGTCTTTGTAGAGTGCTTCTTCTGGGCTATCTTTATCGGGCTGCCAATTGTAGCTCCAATGTACTTCAGGGGGTAGGGACATGAGAATGGATTCCGTTCTACCTTGGGATTGTAGCCCAAACAAGGTGCCGCGATCATAGACTAAATTAAATTCCACATACCGGCCCCGACGATACAACTGAAAAGCTTTTTCACGCTGAGAAAAGGCGGTATTTTGGCGCCGTTTTACGATAGGTACATAAGCTTTCAAGAAATGATCGCCAATGCTTTTGGTCAGTGAGAAACTATGGTCAAATCCTTTAGAATTGAAGTCGTCAAAAAAAAGACCACCAACCCCACGTGCTTCATTACGATGCTTTATATAGAAATAATCATCACACCAGGTTTTGAAATGTGGGTAAATCTCCTCACCGAAGGGTTGGCAAGCATCTTTCGCAGTTTGATGCCAATGAATGCAATCCTCGGTAAATCCATAATAGGGGGTTAAATCGAACCCACCACCAAACCACCATATGGGTTCAACGCCCTCTTTTTCTGCAATAAAAAAACGAACATTGGCATGGGTGGTTGGAATATATGGATTGTCGGGATGAATTACCAAGGACACCCCTAGCGCTGTAAATCGCCGGCCAGCAATCTCAGGGCGGTTTATCGTTGCTGATGGTGGTAAGTTGTCTCCAGTTACATGCGAAAAATTGACGCCCGCCTTGGCAAACACATTACCTTTTTCAAGCACACAAGAAAGCCCCCCTCCGCCCAAAGGTCTTGTCCAGTTATCTTGTATAAAATGTCCCTTGTCATCTAGGGTTTCAATTTCTTGGCAAATAGATTGTTGAAGGGTTAGAAGATAGTCCTTAACTTTGTCAGTAGCATTTTTTGGAAGAAGATGTGTGGTTGTCATAGATAAATCAATCAGTTACTGCTAAGGCTATCATAGCTTCCCTTGCTTTTTTTTTCAAGTTTTGCATTGTATCAAGACGTTGGTATAGTGGATATTAGTCCCCAAGCTATCATGAGAAAAGGATATCATTATGACAACAGTAAGTACCTATTTAGCCCAGCGTTTGCAGGAACTCGGCATGACAGATTACTTTGCCATTCCTGGGGATTTTAACTTAGTTATTTTAGATGAATTTCTTAAACTACCAAGCCTTCGCATGATTAACTGCTGTAATGAACTCAACGCCGGTTATGCAGCAGATGGTTATGCAAGAATTAAAGGTGTTTCAGCAATCGTTCTAACCTATGGGGTTGGTGGTTTAAGTGCAGTGAATGCGGTTGCAGGGGCTTATGCTGAAAATTTGCCCGTGATTGTGGTTTCAGGTGGTCCTAATACAAACTCGGTGCAAAATGCTGAAATTTTACACCATACAACTGCTGAGCAAAATTATGGCTACATTCGTGAAATGTATCGTCATGTTACAGCTCACTCGGTAGTGATTTTCCGCCCTAACGATGCTCCAACGCAAATTGATACAGCTATTGCGATAGCTCTCGAGAAAAAGAAACCTGTGTATATCGAAATCGCTTGTAATATTGCTAATTTTGAAGTCTCGTGTCCTACAAAACGTGCTCTAAACTCAAAGAAGATTAGTGATACGGATTCTTTGCAAGCTGCTATTGGTGAAGTTGCAGATAGACTCAATCACGCGAAAAAGCCTGTGATGGTTGTTGGAAGCAAGGCGCGCTCGTGTGAGGCGTTATCCTTGATTGAAAAGTTTAGTGTGTCTTCAGGTTATGCAATGGCCGCTATGCCCGATGCTAAAGGCTTTGTTTCCGAGCAGCATCCTAATTACATTGGAATTTATTGGGGACCTGTCGGTACCCCTGGGTGTGCTGAGATTGTTGAATCAAGTGATATGTACTTTTTTATCGGTCCTAATTTTAATGATTATACGACGGTGGGACATGTTTGTAATATCAATCCTCATCATCAAATTGTAATAGCTGAAGGTAGTGTTTCAGTTGGAGGCAATGTATATACAGCCGTATACATGAATGAATTTTTAGAAGGACTTGCAAAGATTCTCATTCCAAATCATACATCCATCAAAGCATATAAAAGGATTGCAGGTGATGCACCTTGGTATGATCCTCTAATAGATGCTGAGGCTCCATTAACCACCAGATTTTTATTTGGTCAAATAGAAAAAATATTGACAGATGACTTTGCGGTTCTTGCAGAAACTGGAGACTCATGGTTTAACGGCATGCGCTTAAAACTACCTGAGGGCACAAAATTTGAAATTCAGATGCAATATGGCTCTATTGGTTGGTCGGTTGGTGCGGTTTTAGGCATGCAGGTGGCTCTTGAAAAGAAAAAACGTGTAATAGGGTTGATAGGTGATGGCTCATTTCAAATGGGTGCACAAGAGTTGTCTACAATTATCCGTTATGGGTTCAATCCGATTATATTTTTGATGAATAATGGCTCTTATGGTATCGAAGTTCAAATCCATGATGG
>JBIIJL010000039.1:0-19519 GCA_044233795.1 Legionella sp.
CCCATACAATGTTATTAATAACTGGGATTATGCTGCTTTGGTAGACGTTTTTAATGGTAAGGACTTTCAGGCACTGACGTTTAAGGCTGACTCACAAAAATCGTTAACCGATGCCATCAGTCAATCGATCACTTCTGATAAACTTTGCTTTATTGAGGTCACTTTAGACAAAAATGACTGCCATAAATCATTATTGGAGTGGGGTGCAAGAGTTGCAGCTTACAATGCTAGGCCTCCTCAGATGCGTTAGTATTTGAAAAGATGTATGGTTTTGTTTTGAGCAATCGCAAGGCTTAGGTATAATACGATTTTTGTTTCAGAAGGCGTAAGATGTGCTCTCTATTGCACCCATGATTGACTGGACATACTCCCATTTTAGGGTGTTCATGCGTATTCTTGCGCCATCAGCTTTATTGTATACGGAGATGCAAACCACCGGAGCAATTAAGAACAACCCCCAACGTGCTATATCTTTCAATCAACAAGAAGAGCCCCTTGTTCTACAATTGGGTGGTTCAGATCCTACCGCTCTTGCCGAATGCGCGCAAATAGCTGAGCTTCAAGGTTTTACTGCGGTCAATTTAAACTTGGGATGCCCGAGTGATAAGGTGCAAGCTGGACGTTTTGGGGCTTGTCTAATGGCTGAGCCTAAGCTTGCCTCTTTATGTATCAATGCGATGAAAAGCGCTGTATCAATCCCTGTTACTGCTAAGGTACGTATTGGTATTGATAAAGAGGATAGTTATGACTTCTTCAGGCAATTTGCTGTTCAATTGATTGATGCAGGAATAGACGCGTTGATTGTACATGCTCGCAAAGCTTGGTTGACGGGTTTAAATCCTAAACAAAATCGCACTATTCCGCCATTGCACTATGATTATGTTTATCGACTTAAACAAGAATTCACTCAAATGCCTGTGATCATCAATGGAAATATTGTTTGTATCGATGATATTAATTCTCATTTGGCACATGTAGATGGCGTCATGATTGGAAGACTTGCGTGTCAAAATCCCTATAAAATTGCAGAAATTCATCATGCGCTTTACCCAGATGTTACCATGACCTCTAGATCAAATGCTTTAAAACAATATGTGGATTATGCAGAGTTTGCTTTAGCGCAGGGCGCGCCAGTGAGCTTGCTTTTAAAACCATTGTTCAATTTTTTTCATGGTCTTCCTGGTGCTAAACAATGGAAGCAATTGCTGATGTGTGTGCAAGCGACAGAGAATTTGAAACAATTGCAGGGCGGTTTTTTTTAAATCAATGCTAGTGCACGCACTGCCGAGCACGTTTGTAACAAGACGCACGCGGGCTCGCACTCGCTCGTTCACGAAGATGAAGCCGAGTGTGGAAGTGTTGCTATTTACATGCGGATTAAAGAACTTGGAGGTATATCAAAAGCGTACTTGATGTTAAACTTCAAGTTTTTTAGAAAGATAGTTATGGATAACCTTAAGGACAAGATAGAGGGATTTAAACAGAAAATTCGGCTTTATGATTATCATTATTATGTGTTGGATGAACCATTGGTCCCAGACGTTGAATATGATAGGCAATTTAAAGCATTGCTTTTACTTGAAGAACAACATCCAACTTATATCACCAGTGACTCACCTACGCAGCGAGTCGGCGTTACTCCAGCCACATCTTTAGAGCCCATCGCTCATCGAATGCCAATGCTTTCTTTGTCGAATGTGTTTTCATCTGAAGAATTGCAGGCCTTTTTGAAGCGTGTATCTGAGAAACTTAGCATTGATGAACATATGTTAAGATTTACGTGTGAGCCAAAATTAGATGGCTTGGCGGTGAATCTTACCTATGAACGAGGTTTACTTGTTTCTGCAGCTACGCGTGGTGATGGTGCGGTGGGTGAAAATATTACCAATAATATTAAAACAATCTCCTCAGTCCCTTTGAAATTGATGACAGAACAAATACCCTCTTTCATTGAAGTGAGAGGCGAAGTCTATATGTCCAAGACTGGGTTTGAAGGGCTTAATACACGGGCTCGGATGCGTGGGCCAACCCACGCAATGCTGCAGCTGGAAGTCTTCGACAACTTAATCCTGCGATCACTGCTCAGCGGGGGTTATTAATGTATTGCTATGGGGTGGGGGCGTGTGAAGGACTCGTATTGCCAGATAGTCATTTTGAGCAGTTATCACTGTTGCGTTTAATGGGGTTTCGAGTTTCACCTTTAACAAAGAGAGGATTGGGTCTCGCAGGTTGTGTTAGCTACTACAATGAAATGTGTGAAAAACGTGAAAATTTGCCGTTTGAAATTGATGGTGTGGTGTATAAAGTTGATAGTATCAAACATCAAGAAACGTTAGGTTATGTAGCAAGGGCACCACGCTTTGCCTGCGCGCATAAATTCCCTGCCAGTGAAGAAGTGACTAGACTTTTGTCAGTTGATTTTCAAGTAGGTCGTACTGGCGCGTTGACGCCAGTGGCAAGACTTTATCCTGTGCTTGTTGCTGGAGTTACAGTCAGCAATGCAACGCTTCATAATCTGGATGAGATTCTACGAAAAGATATTCGAATCGGCGATACCGTGATTATTCGTCGTGCAGGTGATGTGATCCCTGAAGTGGTATCTGTAGTATTAAGCGATCGCCCAACGGATGCCAAATTAATCGAGATGCCAACGCATTGCCCTGTTTGTAACGCCCAGGTATTTAAAGCGCCAGATGAAGCCATTACTCGCTGTACCGGAGGGTTATTTTGTAAAGCGCAGTTAAAACGAGCGGTTTGGCATTTTGCCTCAAGAAAAGCGATGTCAATTGATGGTTTGGGAAGTGCCGTAATTGATCAGCTAATCGATATGGGGCTTGTGCATGATGTCGCTGATCTTTACGCTATAAATAGTCAGCAATTGGCAGAACTGCCAAGAATGGGCAAAAAATCAGCATATAATTTACAACAAGCGTTGGAGGTGAGTAAGAAAACAACATTCGAGCGTTTTCTTTATGCGCTTGGAATTAGAGAAATTGGCGAAGCAAGTGCACGTATTCTAGCTAAGCATTTTAAAACGATGGATGCATTAAATGCAGCAACCCTTGAAAAATTGTTGGAATTAAAAGATATCGGTCCGGTTGGAGCGGCACATGTTTTACAATTTTTAAGTCAAGCGCATAATCGCTTGGTGATCGACGAGTTGTTAAGTCGTGGTATTCATTGGCCCATCACAGTGACAACAAACGTCGATAAAGCACACAGCTTTTATGATAAAACAGTAGTATTAACCGGAACTTTAACGAGCATGGGCCGCGATGAAGCCAAAGCAAAGCTTCTAAGCTTAGGGGCTCATGTTACAGGTAGTGTATCGGCCAAAACTGATTTTGTTATTGCTGGAAGCGATGCAGGATCTAAATACGAGAAGGCGCGAGATCTGAATGTGGCCATTCTTACTGAAGAAGAATTTCTTGATTTAATGCGGTGATCAAATGCTGAGGTACATTGTTGTGAATCTGGGCGTTGTGGATCCTGGCTTTGAGTTTGTTTGCGGCATGATTTAAAAAAAATGCTATGATTAGGGCCTTGATTCATTTATGGTAAGAAATAAACCATTTGTTTTGCTAAACCACATCCTTAGAGAATGACTATGATCTTGCTACCTGCTTGCCCAAAGTGTAATTCTGAATATGCATATCTCGATGGCGCAGTTTATGTTTGTCCAGAATGCGCTTATGAGTGGGAACAAAATGCTGCTGAATCTGAAGAGGGACCGCGTATCATCAAAGACGCCAACGGTAATCTTCTTCAAGATGGGGATACAGTTACGGTTATTAAAGACTTAAAAGTGAAGGGATTGTCACTTGTCGTCAAGGTGGGTACAAAAGTTAAAAACATTCGACTGGTCGATGGTGATCATGACATTGATTGTAAAATCGATGGGATTGGACCTATGCAGTTGAAATCCCAATTTGTGAAAAAAACTTAGAACATTTTTCAAAACGAATTGTCAAAAGACCCAAATCGTATAAGGATGGCTATGAAAAAACAGCTTATTTTAGGGTTTTTGGCAGGATGTATTATTGCAGGAACTGCGCTATCAATACCAGAGCGGCGATATGCGCCTCAGGTTGAGTCAATTGTTAGTTCTCATGAGTATTTTCGCGAGCATGCCGCGCCGATGTATTGGAAAATAAGCCCTTATTATCTTGCACAAAGAAACGATTCTTCTTGCTCGCTTGCAACAGCCACAATGGTTGTGAACGCCGTCTTTGGGGGTAATCAAAGGATCCATCGGGGCCAATCATTAGCTACGCAAAATCATGTTTTAGAAAGAGTGCATAATAGCTATTGGCGTAAATCGGTGTTACCTAATGGCAATGGGATCACTCTAGACGACCTTGCTCACTATCTACCAGATGCATTCAAAGCTTATGGTATTCACAATGATGTTATTCAAATTGTGCACGTAACTAATCAGACAAATGAAACGGCTAGAGTTTTGCATAATGCCTTGTTAGAAGGGGAGAGAACAGGACTAACTTTTATCATTGCGAATTTTGACCAAAAATATTTTACCGGTACAGATAGTGTGGGTCACTTTGCACCCATAGGGGCTTACGATGCAGAAAAAAAACGAGTGCTTGTTATGGATCCAGATAGGGCATGGGTTGAGCCTTACTGGGTGCCTGAGCAGTTATTGTTAGCGAGCATGAATACGCTTGATAATGACAGCAAGCAATATCGCGGGTACTTAAGGGTAACGATTCGCTAAATAAGTGGATTTTGCTATAGGTGTTTTTTTAGCAGGTAGATGATGATAATGTTGAGAGGTACCATAGGGACGATATTAGATAATCTAAGGAGCATTCAATATACTCAAATATTATTCGAACAGGAGCCTTTTTTTTGCTCTCACTTTGGTATGGAATTTGTGTTGGTAGTTGGTTGCCAAATAATCCTTATCCTGCCAAAGACGTTTATGAAAAAATTTTCTATACCTCTTTTGCAGAGCAACCTAAAACACTTGACCCAGCGAAATCATATTCGCTAAATGAATACGTGTTTAATCTGCAAATCTATGAGCCTGTGTTGCAATACGATTATTTAATACGGCCTTATCAACTTGTACCACAAACTGCACAACGGATGCCTGAGGTGCAATATTTTGATGATAAAGGACAGGAGTTGGCTAACCCCCTTTCAGGGCGAGTTGCTTTAAGTGTTTATACGATTCATATTCAATCTAGCATTCAATATCAACCACATCCTGCGTTTGCCAGAAAACCAAATGGCCAATACCGCTATTTTCCTATTGCAAGAAATTATTTAGGGCATCTTCATATTCATGATTTAGCTGATTTTAAGTATGTTGATACTCGAAAACTAACAGCTGATGATTATATCTATCAAATCAAGCGCCTTGCTACGCCTGCAGTAAATTCACCGATTTATGGTTTGATGAGTGATTATATCCTTGGTTTTCGTGAATTTGGCGAAAGCTTACCGCATCAAAATTATAACGATTTACGTAATTTCCCTTTGGCAGGGGTTAAAAAAATAGATGATGAAACCTACCAAATTGTCATTAAGGGCTTGTACCCTGAATTTTTATTTTGGCTCGCCATGCCTTTTTTCTCGCCTATTCCTTGGGAGGCGGATAAGTTCTATGCACAACCTGGGATGGCTGAACGAAATCTTGGATTTGGTTGGTATCCGGTAGGTACAGGTCCTTTTTATTTAGCTGAAAATAATCCTAATAGTCGTATGATGATGATTAAAAATCCTAATTATCACGAAGATTTTTTTCCAGCAACAGGAAGTCAGGCAGATCGCGAAGATGGTTACTTAATACATGCAAGAGAACGCTTGCCGATGATTGATAAAGCAGTTTATACCCTCGAAAAAGAGTCCATTCCCCGCTGGATTAAATTTTTGCAAGGTTATTATGATACTTCAGGTATCAGTACAGATAGTTTTGATAAGGCTATTCAAATTACTGGGACCGGCGTTGCTGCCTTGACTGATGATATGAAGGCACAAGGGATGCGGCTCACCAAATTGACTGAACCTTCAGTACTTTATTTAGGCTTTAACATGCTTGATAACGTGGTGGGAAAAGATAGTGAGCGTGCTCGTAAATTACGTCAGGCAATCTCTATTGCAGTAAATTATGACGAGTATTTGGCTATTTTTCTTAATGGCCGTGGCAAGCCCGCATTTGGACCTATTCCACCAGGGGTCTTTGGTTACAGAGAAGGAGCCAAGGGGATTAATCCTTATGTATATCGTTGGGATGGGCGAGCTCCTCAACGGCTCGGTATTGCAAGGGCTCGCGTGCTTATGAGCGAGGCCGGCTACCCTGGTGGTCGCAATCCAAAAACAGGTGAGCCGTTATTGCTACACTATGACATCACTTCTCGGGGAGGGCCTGATGACAAGGCCCAATTGACTTGGATGCAAAAGCAGTTTGCACGCCTTGGGATATCATTGGATATTCGTGCGACCCAATACAATCGTTTTCAAGAAAAACTTCGAACGGGGAATATTCAGATTTTTAGTTTACTTTGGCGAGGAGACTACCCAGATCCGGAAAATTTCTTATCGCTTTTTTATGGCCCAAATAGCAAAGTAGCTTTTGGTGGTGTAAATGAAGCAAATTATCAAAATCCATTGTTTGATAAACTTTTTGATGAAATGAAAAATCGTAGCAATGATGTAACTCGTCAACAACTGATTGATAAAATGCTTAATATATTGAGGCGTGATTCCCCATGGTCGTTTGGGATCTATACAGAAACAATGCTAATAAGCCAAGGATGGCTCGCGCCTTATAAACCGAGTGTGTTATCTGCTGATCAGCTAAAATATGTAGCAATCGATGTATCGCTTCGGAACCAATTGCGTTCACTATGGAATCAGCCCATTATTTGGCCTCTAGCCATTTTTCTTGCATTGTTATTGCTATGCTTGGCGCCATTTGTATTGATGTATCGGCACAAGGATTTGCAAAAAGCACAGCGGGTGATCCAATGATTCGTTATCTTGTGCGTAGAATGTTTATAGCGATGCCAATATTGCTTGGGATTAATCTTTTGACCTTTGCGCTGTTTTTTATGGTCAATAGCCCTGATGACATGGCGCGTATGCAGTTGGGAGAAAAATATGTGAAACAGTCTTCAATTGTTCAGTGGAAAATGCAGCGTGGATATGATCTTCCGTTGATGTTTAATATTAAAGAAAAGGGTTTGTTACGTTTTACCAAAACTATATTTTTTGATAAATCGATGCGACTGCTCGTGTTTGATTTTGGTACTTCAGATGCAGGGCGTGACATAGGGCTTGATATTAAGCAGAGGATGTGGCCAAGCCTTGCAATTGCTATCCCTGTATTTATTTTAGGGATTGTTTTTAATATTGTATTTGCGATGATGATGGTATTGTTTCGAGATAGTTATCTTGATCTAAGCTCAGTCATTTTATGTATTGTATTGATGTCCATTTCGAGTATGTTTTACATCATCGGGGGACAATATCTCTTTGGTAAACTTCTTCACTGGGTACCTATTTCTGGTTACGATCAGGGACTAAATAGTATTAAATTTGTCATGTTACCCATTATGGTCGCTATTTTTTCTGGCCTTGGAGCAGGGGGCCGTTGGTATCGTTCCTTGTTTTTAGAAGAAATGCATAAGGGGTATGTTGTTACTGCGCGAGCAAAAGGTTTATCGATGGGGGAGGTGTTGTTCAAACATGTTTTAAAGAATGCCATGTTACCCATTTTGACTGGAGTAGTGGTTATTATCCCCACTCTGTTCATGGGGAGTTTGGTGTTGGAGTCTTTTTTTGGCATACCAGGCCTTGGCAGTTACATTATAGATGCTATTGAGCAGCAAGATTTTGCTATTGTTCGTGCTATGGTGTTCTTGGGCTCGGTGCTTTATATCATGGGACTCATTGCAACTGATGTTTTATATAGTGTGGTTGACCCACGGGTCAGGCTTTCATGATTCATTATTTTTTATGGACAGATCTAGGTTTTTTGGGTGTGTTATGCTTTGCGACTATTTTTTTATTGAAAGCACTGAGAAAACAACATATTAGATTGGCTTTTCAATCCATGCTAAAAAAACCTATCGCTGTTTCTGCGCTCATTGTTTTAGCGTTTTTTTTAATGGTTGCAGTGCTTGATTCATTGCATTTTTCAAAGCGCGCGACTGTGCTTGATGAGCTATTGGCACCTCTTGGCGATCAATATGAAAAAACTTACTCAGCACCAATGTCGCTTACGTTATATTCAAGCGAAATAGTATTGATGAACGGTCATTTGCAATCGGTATTCTTGCCTTTGGAGTACACGAAGCACATCAAAAATGCTGATGAAAAATGTCGTTATATTCTTTATGCAGTGATGTGGGGTTTAGGGGGGGCGCTGATTTTTCTAGCGAGTTTATTGATTGCTACGGCTTGTGTTCGGTGGATGTTGGGGGGTAAATTTGGCCTTGGATTAAACAAATGTGTATGTTCCACATATATCACCTTGTTTGTGTGTTTAAGCCTTTTGATTGGCAGTTATCTACTTTCTCGACAATTTCATCTTTTAGGGACGGGTAAAATAGGTCAGGATATTTTCTATTATTCATTAAAAAGTATTCATACAGGTCTTGTGATTGGCCTACTAACTACTCTGGT
Source organism: Legionella sp. (assembly GCA_044233795.1). Classification (GTDB taxonomy): domain Bacteria; phylum Pseudomonadota; class Gammaproteobacteria; order Legionellales; family Legionellaceae; genus JBIIJL01. The sequence continues at coordinate 8,650 of JBIIJL010000039.1, forward strand.
GATGATGCCGCTAGCATTATTGTTAGGCGTTGCTGCGGGGTATTTTGGCGGTATTGTTGATGATGTGATTCAATATATTTATACAACCTTAAGTTCTATTCCAGGAGTGTTGTTGATTTCAGCCTCTGTGTTGTCGATGCAAGTCTATATTGCAAATCATCCGGAGCAATTTAAAACTTTAGCAGAGAATGCAGATGCAAGGCTCATTGCTCTTTGTTTTATCTTAGGTGTAACCAGTTGGACTACATTATGTCGTCTGCTTCGTGCAGAAGCCCTTAAATTAAGAGAAATTGATTTTGTATTAGCTGCGAAAGGACTTTGTACGAGTTCTTTTCAGATCATTACCAAACATTTACTGCCGAATGTGATGCATATTGTGTTGATTACGTTGGTGTTGGATTTTAGCTATTTAGTACTTGCTGAAGCAGTTTTGTCTTATGTTGGTGTTGGAGTATCTCCTATGACTATCAGTTGGGGCAATATGATCAATGCTGCGCGTTTAGAGCTTGCGAGGGAGCCGATTGTAGGGTGGCCGATTGTTTCAGCATTTGTTTTTATGTTCACCTTGGTGCTTGCGAGTAATCTTGTCGCAGATGCACTTCAAGATGCCTTTGATCCACATCGTAGTAGATCTTAAGGTTTAGTTGACGGAGCATTGTTAATTTTTTTGGCGGATAAGGCTTACGATACTGAGCTGTCATTTCGCTGTAGACCAATAATTCGCACGAGCGATCGTGTCGTTTTCGGAGAGCTTAGATGCCGCATTTATCACAAAATAACAGACAAGCTATTGAAAAACTGAAAGAACGTTATCAATTGCTGCCCTTAGACGTAACACAGAGCTTTTCACCAAGGGTAATTACCGCGATAACTGATTACCAAAGTGGTTCAGAGAGTGAAAGTACTCAAGCTCTCGAACTTTGCAGGGCTTTTTTGAATGAGAAGCCTTTTTGTTCTTCTGACGATTGTTTTGAAGAGTTTTCTCGATCGCCACTTATTTCTATTGTGTATGAACTAAATCATGCGGGGTTATTAACGGGGGATCTAGCGCAAACCAATTTTGATGTTGCGACAGGCAAGCAAGACCGAGATTCGGTTGGTTTTGCCCTTCGCTTGCTTAAAAATTCGGATTTATTAACACCGGCCTTAGCGCAAGCCAACTTTGATGCTGTCATAAGACATCAAAGCCCAGTTTTGGTTGCTTTAGCTCTTGATACGCTTGAGTGCGCGGGCTTATTAATTGGGGATGCAGGCCAAACGAATCGTAGGGCTCTGGCAGGACACCAAGACCCTCGCGGGCTTGCTTTAGCTCTTAGTGCGCTTCACAACGCGGACTTATTAGCAGGAGATTCAGCGCAGGCCAATCGTAATGCTGTAGCAGGCCATCAATACCCATACTCGGTTGCTGAGGTTCTTCGCTTACTTAAAGCTGCAGGGTTATTAACCGGGGATGTAGCGCAAGCTAATCGCGATGCAGCGGCAGGGATCCAAGGTCAAGCGTTTGCAAATGCTCTTATCCTGCTTTACCAGGCGGGCTTATTAAGAGGAGATGTAGCGCAGGGTAATTTTGATGCTTTGATTCTACACTCAGCCATCTTATTTCATGCTGGAACGGTTAATTGGGAGAGAATCCCAGCCCAGCAATTTACACCAGTACGATTTACTGCATTGATTGAGATTTGTCAGCAACACACAGACAACCCAGTTGCTGATTGTGCTCGTGTTATTTCTTACATCAATCGTGAAATACTGGGTATAAATGAGCCTTCTGCTACTGAGGCTCCAAGATTTAATGCAGCGCAAAGCACACATACGGCAAGCGTTCACCAAAGCGTGTCTGAGTCAGCAATAAGGCTAATGGAGAAGTACGCCCCTCAAAGTACAGGCATTGATTTGGGTGATAAGTTTATGGCACTTTTCATGTGGCTTGATTCGCAACCAGATTTGTCTGACAAAGTCACTGTGGCTAAGCGTTGTTTGCAACGATTGAAGGCTCAACACTATGATTTCATCGATAGAAGCTCTCGTGTCTCAATGAAGCAGCTTTTAGCCTTGTTCTGGATTGCTATTCATGATGATAAATGTCGCCTGTGTACTTTAGACGATGCAAAATTACAGCTCATTGATGGGCTTTATGAAATTCAACGTGAGTACAACCTCTCAGAAACAGGAGAGGATAATGGCACTGTCGTGGATGAACCTTCTTGTCCTGCAGGTGCGTTTAATAAAATTATTGAGAAGGGGCAGGGAGTGCATCCTGATATGGTTGTTGATTTTATTAGCACAGTTGGATTTTCTTTGAAACTTCCGCTGGTAGTGAGGGAAGAGGCTATGGCTTATTTGAAAAGCCGTGCTAATTCAAATCTTGGCCTATTGATTGAAGCGATTAAAGTCGAGGGTAATGCCAACAGTGTTGGACCTATCTGGGCGGAAATTAAAGATGCTGTTGCAGGCCGAATGTTCGAAGAGTTTGGCTTTTTGTTTGGAAGCAAAAAATCGACATTTGAGTTTGGGAGCGCTATTGCAGCTGGAGAGTTTTTGGCTTTGAGTCCCAATAATTTAAGTGAGTTGGACCGACTCTTCGCCCAAGTATCGCAAGATGGCGCTGCTTCCGTTGCCGGCATTGGGGGGGCGTTGGCAGGTTTTTTTGCTGCTGATGCTTCATCCCGCTCTAATGGCAATACAGGTGCTGCAGCCCCGCATCCATTAATCTAAGCACAGATTTTCCAGCATAACAACTGGTCGAAATAAGGCTATATCACCACAATATTGGCGGCATTAAAAAAAATGGCAATCACGAATGACACATGCTGGATGGCTCTATTATAAAGGTGCATCAAGATACGACGAGAGGCTGCTACGACAAAGCGGCAGAAGCAATCGGCTCTAGTGTTGGCGGGCTTGGTACTAAAATTCATGCCCGCCTGCTCGGGCATGGCAGATTATTTTGTCCTGGACAGAGATGGGTCGGCTGCGTCTTCAATATGTTGTAATCTATTCTGTATCAATTTTTCAACGGCCTTAACTGAGTCTGTTTGAAGCCCGAGGAGTCTAGTGGTGATTCCTTGTCCTGTTTTGAGGACTTTATAATCAGGCGAATTCTCCTTAAAGTCTCTTACGAATTCTTCTAATCCCTCTTTAGTTTTAATAATTTCGAGGCTCGCTTTGAACTGAATTAGGATTTTTGTTTTTAATACGTCCCCTGTGTATGGCTGAAGCGCTGGTGTCAAGTTTGTTGGTTTTGCTTTGAAAAAATGATACCGTCCACTCTGCTGAGTTGCATACGCATAAAATGTATCTTGTTTCAGGGAACTTTGCTCCTTTTGAAGTTGATCTTTGAGCGTTCTTTCTTGATCTTGTTCTTGATCTTGTTCTTGATCTTGTTTTTGATCTTGATGTTTCGGCAAAGGCGCATCCAATGGAATAAATGTTGGGTCATGTAATGCTAGGAGTTTTAGTTGCACATACTCTCCTTGGCTCATTTCTAAACCATCAACAGAGATCGAGATAAAAGTTGTCTCATACCAATATTCAGAAATTCCCCCACCAATCGCAAAGCGTGTTGAGTCTATAGGATCTGGAATCCCATCAATATCGTATCCAGCCTCTAGATGAGTTTTTACTGCACCCAAATCACGTTCAATCATGTCTTGCGTAACGATGTTTCTAGGGCAATTACTTCCACCCGATATGGACGTCGCAATAGGCAGTACGCGAATTCGTGCAGAATAAGAGGGATCTTTGGCGGTTTCTTGATTGATAAGCGTGATGAGTGCTGTATATAGCAAGGCTTGACCGCTGCCAGATATCGTTGGGAGAACCTCACGGGGGGCGGTGTCTTGGTATACGGCATGAAAAAGCTCAGCTTGATGATTGTTGGCCGCATAAAGAAGGGCGATTTTTTTTTGTGGATCTTCCTCGAGACGTTTTTTAAGGCTTATAAAAACTCGGCGGGCTTGGGCTTCAGTTGTTTCTCCCTGTTGCTGCAAGAGATTGTGGTTTAGTCGTAAGATACCAGGCATTAAATTTCTCACTGTTCATGAATGTATGAATTTATTATACACATTATGAATAAAAAAGTCTATAGTCGTAGTATGTTGTTTAAACAACATTGCTTGCTGTTCGAGGGGGAGTTCGGTACAGTTCACTCCATGGGATAACGAGGATCCGCCCTTTATGCAACAACGCTTTGTGCATTTGCGCCTTCATAGCGAGTTTTCAATCGTTGATGGCTTGGTTGAGTTAAAGCCGTTGATGGAGGCACTGCCCCAAAAAGGCATGGCCGCTGTCGCTCTTACTGATTTCTGTAATTTATTTGCAGTAGTTAAGTTTTACCAAGCAGCACTAAATGCGGGTATTAAACCCATTATTGGGTGTGATATGCCGTGTCATTCGGTTGATAAACCAGAACTTTTATCAACGTTGGTTTTACTGTGTCAAAATGAAATTGGTTATCGAAATTTAACTTGTTTGGTGTCTCGTGCCTATCAAGAAGGACAATTTCAAGGTCATCCGCGAGTAAGGGCTGATTGGATAGCCTCTTATGCAGAGGGTTTGATAGCCTTATCAGGCGGACGCACAGGTGCTATTGGGCAAGCGTTACTTGCAGATGATGAGGCACTTGCGTACGAGCGAGCTTTAGAATTGAAGGCAATTTTTCCTAACCGCTTGTATTTAGAAATTCAACGCACGAATCGTAAGGATGAAGCACTTTACAATGAGCGTCTAGTGAATATGGCAGAAAAGCTTAATTTACCGCTTGTTGCGACTAATGATGTGCGCTTTTTGTGTGAGGATGATTTTGAGGCGCACGAAGCGCGTGTTTGTATTCATGAGGGTATAACACTTGCTGATCCTAGGCGAAATAAGGTGTATAGCAAGGAGCAGTATTTATGTTCGGTTGATGAGATGGCAAAGAAGTTTAACGATTTGCCCGAGGCCTTGCAAAATAGTGTAGAAATTATGAAGCGTTGCACGGTAACGCTTGATTTAGGGCACAACTATCTCCCCAATTTCCCAACCCCCGCAGGTTCAACAGTTGAAAATTACCTTGCTCATTTAGCTCAATTTGGGTTGAGTAAACGCTTGGCGCAAATTGTAAGGCGACATCCGCCTCCAGAAGGGGTGAATTTTAATCCTATTCCTTACGAAGAAAGACTCAAGCTTGAGCTTGATGTGATTACTTCGATGGGGTTTTCTGGCTATTTTTTGATTGTGGCTGATTTTATTAAGTGGGCAAAAGAAAATGGCGTACCCGTGGGCCCTGGGCGAGGATCAGGTGCCGGGTCCCTGGTGGCTTATGCCTTGGAGATTACAGATCTCGATCCTCTACAATATGAGCTACTTTTTGAGCGTTTTTTAAATCCAGAACGTGTATCGATGCCGGATTTTGATATTGATTTTTGCATGGAAGGGCGTGACCGCGTGATTGAGTATGTTGCTGAAAAATATGGTCGGCAAAGTGTTTCTCAAATTATCACATTTGGCACGATGGCTGCAAAAGCTGTGGTTAGAGATGTAGGCAGGGTGTTGGGGCACCCTTATGGTTTTGTTGATAAATTAGCTAAGTTGATCCCGTTTGAGATTGGCATCACCTTAGAAAAAGCCCTCGCTCAAGAAGAAGAGCTCAAACGACGCTATCAAGATGAAGAAGAGGTGAAAGAGCTCATCGACTTAGCACTCAAACTCGAAGGTAAAACCCGCAACGCGGGCAAGCATGCTGGTGGGGTAGTGATTGCCCCCTCAAAACTTACGGATTTTACTGCCATTTATTGTGAAGAAGGCAGCACCCAATTAGTGAGTCAATATGACAAAGATGACGTTGAAGCAGTAGGCCTTGTTAAGTTTGACTTCTTGGGGTTACGTACTCTCACTATCATCAATTGGGCACTCATTATCATTAATAAAGGGCGATGTGCCCAAAATCTACCACCTATCGACATAAACGAAATTCCTACCGATGATAAAAATAGCTTTGATTTATTGAAGGCTTGTCAAACCACCGCTGTGTTTCAACTTGAGTCTCGTGGCATGAAAGAGCTGATTCATCGTTTGCAACCAGATTGTTTTGAAGAAGTGATAGCACTGGTAGCTTTGTTTCGTCCGGGTCCTCTTCAATCTGGTATGGTTGATGATTTTATTGATAGAAAGCATGGGCGTGCTCGCGTTGAGTATCCACATCCATTGCTTGAGCCTATTTTGCGGCCGACCTATGGTGTCATTTTGTATCAAGAGCAGGTGATGCAAATTGCTCAAGTGCTGGCTAAATATACCTTAGGTGCAGCAGATCTCTTACGCCGTGCAATGGGTAAGAAAAAACCAGAAGAGATGGCCAAACAACGCGCGGTATTTAATCAAGGAGCGGTGGACGCGGGTGTTGATGCTAAAGTAGCCAACACCATTTTTGATTTGATGGAAAAATTCGCAGGCTATGGTTTTAATAAATCGCACTCAGCGGCTTATGCATTGGTTGCCTACCAAACGGCTTGGCTTAAAGCACACTATCCGGCTGCATTTATGGCGGCACAATTATCTGCTGATATGGATAATACAGATAAAGTGGGAGTGATGATTCAAGAAAGTGTTCGTATGAAGCTCACGGTGCTTCCGCCCTCGATTAACCGTTCACAGTACTCATTTACCAAAGTTGATGATACAACCATCATTTATGGGCTTGGCGCTATCAAAGGTGTGGGAGAGGCCGCCATTCAAATGATCGTCGATGAACGTGAGCAACATGGTAATTTCACAGGTTTATTTAATCTTTTGAAACGCATTGATCCTAAAAAAATGAATCGTCGGTTGCTCGAGGCGCTCATTAAAAGTAGTGCAATGGATGATTTTGGGGTAGAACGTGCTGTGTTGTTAGCGTCCATTGATAAAGCCATTCAAGTCAGTACAGCCCATCACCAGCATCAAAATAGTGGACAAACGTCTTTATTTTCCTTGTTTGAAGATACTATAGTGGAGGAAGATTATGTACCAACCCCATCATCGACCACCAAGGAGCGACTAGATTTTGAAAAAGAGACTTTGGGCTTATATTTAACAGGGCATCCTGCATCCACTTACCAGCAAGAATTACAAGGTTTTATTGAGCCTATAATGATGCTGAATGCTTCCAAACGAAAAAAAGTCACCGTGTGTGGTTTAGTGAGTAAAATTCGTCGCATCATGACCAAACGAGGTAAAAAACTTGCAATCATTGGTTTAGAGGATGTGAGTGGGACTATCGATATCGTAGCGTTTTCAGAGATTTTCGATGAAACACCGGCGGTCGTCGGACAAATGCTAGTTGTTGATGGCGAACTAGGCCAAGATGATTATACAGGTGGAATCAAGATGACAGCAGATGCATTATATGGCATGGAGCAAGCGCGAACGCGCTTTGCTAAATGCTTGATGTTAACTCTCTCTGAAGAAGATGAAATAAGACTGTCAAGTTTAAAAGCGGTGTTAGAGGCTCATCAAGGCACATGTGTGGTTCAGATTCATTATACCAATCAGCATGCTCAAGCGCGGATTACTCTGGCACCAGAATGGCGAGTCTCGCCAAGTGATACCTTGTTGATGTTGCTTAAGAGCATTCTTGATGAGGCGCAAGTAAGGATGTGTTATTAACATGGCGTATCGTATCATAGAGATATGTTTTATATTTTTGTCTTTTCGACGCTTCAATATGTTTGCGTTCTTGTTGGTTTTTTTTTCAACAGGTTTTGCAGCCTTAAATGAGAACCTCATTTTCAGAGACTTTTGGAGCCCTACATATCATATCGAGCGATTAAATTATTGTCTGCTTGATGGTAAAACTTGTGGTCTTAAAGTTGCCCATCAATATTGTCAATTGATGGGTTACAATAAGGCTTCAAAAGCCTTGATTGAATATAACGTTGGGTTGACTCATATTCTTTGGACACGCAAACAGTGTAAAAGTTGGCGCTGCAATGGATTTAAGGTCATCTCGTGCGTTGGACATTTTAAGAAAAAGCCTGTGAGTGATGTTTACTATCGTGAAAAGCGCTTTGTTTTTCCCCGTATAAGACACTATAGAGTTGACTGGTGCTACGACGCTGATAGCAAAGGATGTGGTATACAAGCGGCCAATGCATTTTGTCAAAGCATGGGATATCGCCGTGCTGCACGCTTTAAGCAAGAAAGACATGTTCTTGCCACAAAATCGATAGGTAGCCAGAAATTATGTTTTGGTCCTGCATGTAGTGGCTTTAAAGATGTGGTTTGCTACCGATAACGGTTACAGTTGGCAAATGGCCAAATCTATTTTGGTATCGGCTCGGCATACTTCATGCATGGAGTTTGCTTCACAGAGTCTTAGACTTAAACCATGATGGCCAAGTTGCATTTTTGGAACAATGCCCGAATTTTTGTCCATGCGCAGTAAAATCAGGTGGCACGAGGTTTTTGAAGGCAGAGAACGTTGGTAAAATCCATTGAGTAGGGCAATTTCATCGAAGGCTGCGGTATTGCGTAGCAATGTCAAATAAACTTTTACTGTATTAGAAAGGGTGTTTAGTTGTTTGAGCCAGAGCGCTAAATCGAATTGGCGTTTTTGGGCATTACTTTCAAGCCATAACAATAGTTGTGGTGAGTGTAATTCACAGTCGTTGTAAGATAGGGTTTCGGAGACTCTTAGGGATTGTAAAAATTGATTCTGATGGATAGATTCTCCAAATCTTCCTGCCACATGGCTTAATTGTTGAACTTGTATAAATAGGTCAGCATATAGCTTGTTTGAAATCGTGGTGTGGGACTTCTTGAGTGCATGCTCAATACGCATGAACTCTTTTAAAAAACGGCTCTTAAGTTCAGGTTTTTCAATGAGCTTAGTGATTTCAATAATGTTTTTAAGAGCATAATGATGAATAACGGGGTGAGCCTCTTCAAGAGCTTGTTCAACGGTTAAAAACAAGCACTCAAGCCTTAATGCTATTTTCGGCAGGTAATGCGTTGCGAGTTGGAAGGTTATAGTATCTTGCTGCATAAATGAACGCTTTCTCCTAAGCTGTTTCCCTAGACTAACATAAAATTGGGTTGATGCAAAAAAAACACTTGATTATCATCCTAAAATCTGTTCAATCTACGCAACGAATTATAACAGGATCTGATCACCGCTTATTGTTCTAATAATATCAAAGGAGTGTTTAATGCGACGAAATGCACAGTCTGTTGTCTTTTTTTTAGCTTTGTTTTGGGTGTCCTTGCTCGCTGCAAGTCCCTCTCCAGACGGATATTGGACGATGATTGATGACAAAACAGGGAAACCTCGTGTCTTGGTCAACGTAATGGTCAATGATGGAGTATTAAGCGGTGTTATTGAAGATGTGTATAAGCAACCCGGGGATAAAGGATTTTGTTCTAAGTGTCCAGGTGAATTTAAAGATAAACCTACGCAGGGGTTACGTTTTGTTTGGGGTTTAAGGGAAAGCAGCCCAGGTTTGTGGGATGGTGGACAAATTCTTGATCCTAAAACTGGGAAAATCTATCGTGTAAAAATGACTATTAAAAGTAAAAAAATGTATGTCAGAGGTTACGTTGGTTTTTCAATGCTTGGGCGAACACAAATATGGTTACGAGGAAAGGACGTTACTTTTTGACCTTTGAGTATTACAATACTTCGCTTAACACAAGTCATTTGTTGGTGCCATGTTAGATTTACAAACGCGAAAAACCACGCGAGAAGCGAAAAAGTCGAGTGATCCACTTAAACGACCCCCACATTCTGCTGAGGCTGAGCAAGCAATTCTTGGCGGATTGATGCTTGAAAATCAAATGTGGGATAAGGTCAGCTCTAAGGTGTGTGAAGCTGATTTTTATCGTACAGAGCATCGCACGTTGTTTAAGGCGATATTATCACTGGCTAACAAAAGCCAACCGTTTGATGTTGTCACACTGCTTGATACCTTAAAATCCAACAATGCACTAGATGATGCGGGTGGAGAGGCTTATCTTTTCGAATTGGCGAACAATACACCAAGTGTTGCAAACGTTGCCGCTTATGCTGATATTGTGCGGGAGAAATCAGTTCAGCGGCAGTTGATTGCAGTGGCAACAGATATTGCTGACTCTGCCTATAATCCTGGAAATCGAGAAGTGACGGAGTTGCTCGATTTTGCTGAAAGTAAGGTATTCGCTATTGCTGAACAAACCGCCCATGAGGGTGGTCCTGAAGTGATCAAATCTATTTTAGTGCGTGCTGTCGAAAGGATTGATGCACTATATCATTCAGGTGATTCAATCACGGGGCTTGCAACAGGATTGTCTGATTTAGATGAGTTAACATCAGGACTTCAGTCCTCTGATTTGGTAATTGTTGCTGGTCGACCGTCGATGGGTAAAACAACACTCGTTATGAATATTGCCGAGCATGCAGCTATAAAAGCATCAAAGCCTGTATTGGTGTTTTCTATGGAAATGCCAGGTGATTCCTTGGCAATGCGGATGATGTCATCTCTTGGACGCATTGATCAGCACCGTATTCGTACCGGTAAACTTGATGATGATGATTGGCCACGTATCACTTCAGCTGTACACATGTTATCCGAAGCTCCTTTATTTATTGATGATACGGCAGCTTTAAGTCCTGCTGAGATGCGAGCAAGGGCGCGGCGTTTGGTCAAAGAGCATGGACCCTTAGGGTTGATTGTGGTGGATTATTTACAGTTGATGAAAGTACCAGGTTTCAGGGCTGATAACCGAACAGCTGAGATTTCTGAAATTTCAAGAAGCCTTAAGTCCTTGGCCAAAGAGTTACAGGTGCCGGTGATTGCTTTGTCGCAGTTAAATCGAAGTCTTGAGCAACGACAAGATAAACGACCGGTAATGTCGGATCTTCGTGAATCTGGTGCGATCGAGC
>JBIIJL010000023.1:0-26692 GCA_044233795.1 Legionella sp.
AAGATGCTGATTTAATTTGTTTTATCTATCGTGATGAAGTATATAACGAAGATAGTCCTGATAAGGGTACTGCAGAAATTATTATTGCTAAACAACGAAATGGTCCAATCGGAAAAGTACGGGTTGCATTTTTAGGCAAATATACTCGTTTCGAAGATCTAGCCTTTAATGGGTATCAAGGGGTAGATTAACGTGACAAGACCCACCCGCGTTCATGTGAATGCTCAAGCATTGATTCACAACCTTCAATGTGTAAGAAGCCGTGCGCCTAATAGAAAAATCATCTCGATGGTCAAAGCCAATGCCTATGGTTGTGGTTTGTCTGCTATTTTGCATGTTCTTGAGGGGCAGGTTGATGCATTTGGAGTGGCGTGTATTGAAGAGGCGATGGCGGTACGTGAACTTGGGAGCAGGACGGCTTGTGTACTGTTTCAAGGGATCTTTCGAGCAGAAGAACTTAAATATGTATCACAGTATGGCTTTGATTTGGTCGTTCATCATGAGGAACAACTCAAATGGATTCTTGAAACGCCATTAAAAAATAAGATAAAAGTATGGGTAAAAGTTGATACCGGTATGCATCGTTTAGGCTTTCAGCCAGAGGATGTAGCGAGGGTTATTGTTTCGTTAAAAGGGTGTCCTTGGGTTATGGGGGAACTTGGTCTGATGACCCATCTGGCTTGTGCAGATGAGCCTTTAAATCCTATGAATCAGCGTCAGCTAGAGGCGTTTAATGGTATTCATTTGCCTGGTTTCAATCTTACCCGCTCTATTGCCAATTCTGCTGCTATTTTATCATTACCTGAGGCACATGCCGATGTGGTGCGGCCTGGGCTCATGCTTTACGGTGTGTCACCTTTTGTCAATCACTCAGGGCGAGAGCTTGGATTGATGCCAGTGTTACGGCTCGTTTCTGAAGTGAGTGCTATTCATCAATTGTCTGTTGGTGCGAGAGTTGGATACGGTGGAACGTGGCAAGCTTCAAGACCTTCAACGATAGCTGTGGTTCCTGTTGGTTATGGGGATGGCTATCCGCGCCACATTAAACCCAATACACCAACTTTTCTCAACGGTGTTATTGCACCTATCGTTGGGCGAGTTTCTATGGATATGTTAAGTATTGATATTACTGATTGCCCAAATGTGCAGATTGGAGATGCAGTTGAATTATGGGGGCAGCATATTCCAGTTGAGACCATCGCAGAACAAGCGGGTACAATAGGTTATGAATTGATTTGCCAAACTTCGCAACGGGTGCGTTTTGATTTTTAAACACCATTGATGCTAGGTAACGTCCCTGATGGTCATTGTGGTATGTATTCTTGCAGTTTGAAAAATAAGCGACATAGAATCACCAAGTAGCTACTTTTTTAACGGGATTTTGCAAACTACAGATTTCTGATACACCGCCGTTATTGCAAATCACCAACCCCATTGGGTCAATAAGCAAAACGCCACCTTGCCATAAACAACATCCTGAAACACGTTGTATATCCATCACGGCGTGAATGGTGCAATAGCAAGAAGAGTAATAACCGTTGTTACAAACATATCGTCCTGCTGATGAGTCACAGTAACTGATCCCACCCATTTGGCTACAACAGTCTGTACACGCAGCATAACAATTGGTTATGGTGCTCATGAGCAAGGTCGCGATAGCTAAGAGCCTTTGGGATAGTTGCATGGTGCTTCCATTTTGTCGTATAAGTTTAGCATAGCATATACTGATGACATTTCAATTTTGCGGGTCTACATGATCTAAAATTTGCTCAGTAGATAGAATGCTATTTTGATTGATTTTTGCTATGTCTGTGTTCTCTAATTCAACGGATTCAATTTTTTGAAAACGTTGAGTAATTTTTTTTGCACTTGTATTGACTTCATTAACATCTTGATGAGCTAAATCAATGTGTTTTGTAAGCTTATCCATACGCTTTTCAAAGCGCATGAAATCCCCACTTAAGGCCTGGAGGTGTTGTTGGATGATATGCACTTGTTTACGTGTTGCATCGTCTTTTAATACAGCTCGTGCTGTAGTTAAGACGGCCATCAGCGTGCTTGGCGACACAAGCCAGACCTTTAATCGTTGGGATAAAGCGATGATATCAGGATAGTTGGCATGAATATCAGCAAAAATCGATTCTGCAGGGATAAACATCATCGCACCATCGGTTGTTTCATTAGGAATAATATATTTTTCAGCAATGTCCTTGAGATGTTTTTGCAAGTCTTGGCGAAATTGTTGTTGTAAGACTTTTCGTTCAGTGGGAGCTACATCTTTATGATTTAGTTTTTGAAAAGTTTCTAGGGGGAATTTTGCATCAATGACAATGTTACCGGTAGGCTCTGGTAAAAAAAGCACGCAATCCGCACGCTTTTGATTGCTCAAGGTATGTTGCAAGCTATAGTGCGTGCTTGGGATCATATTTGCAATCAATGCAGAGAGTTGCACCTCTCCAAATGCACCGCGAGCACGTTTATCGATAAGGATATCCTGAAGACTCACAACATGTGATGATAGTTCTGAGATTTGTTTTTGGGCCTCATCGATGATGGTGAGTCGTCTTACGACATCCGTAAACGTCGTGGATGTTTTTTCAAAACCTTCAGTTAAACGGTGATTGACTTGGTGTGTGAGACTATGGAGCTGGTTGCGGATCTCTTCTGTTAAAGTTTGTAAATGAGAGGTTAAGCCACTCGCATGTTGTTTAAAGCTATGATTGATTTGTTCGCGTACATCTAACATTTGACGTTGCAATGTTTCGGCTATTAACTGTTGGTTGGTGAGTTGACCCTGGGTGATTTTCTCATGAATGTTGAGTGTGCCTGCTTGTTGCAGCTGTTGTAATCCTTGTAGGAGCTCAGTAAGGTGATTTCTTTGCGCGCGTTGCAATTGTCGGCGGATGAGCCAGAACATCAATCCGGCTTGTACAAGGGATGCTACAAGAAGCACCTTAAGTAGAGGTAGATGGATTAAATCTGTCATTTGGTATCTATTGTTTGTTGATGAAGAGACTAGTATAACGGGATGCTTAACTTATTGCGTCATAAATAGCCAACGTCTATAAAATTATTTTTAGCATTCTCAACCTTAATTTGAGCACGGATTTTTCAGATTACTTCGTATTTTCTTTTCTCCCGGCTGTTAAGCATGCGGTATTCATGGCAATTATCCACAAATTCTAGTAAATTAAGAAGTTTTAATGACGATGTGAGGATCACCCGAGCCATGCTTAATACGCTAATGAAGAAAATGTTTGGTAGTCGCAATGAGCGAACTTTGCGCCGCATGGAAAAATCTGTCTCTGCCATCAGTGCTTTTGAGGCACAAATGCAAGTGTTAACCGATGAAGAGTTATCCTCGAAAACAACCCAGTTTAAATCACGCTTTGCAGAAGGTGAAACACTTGATGAGCTGTTGGCCGAAGCTTTTGCTGTTGTTAGGGAAGTGTCTGTTCGCACCTTAAGTTTACGCCATTTTGATGTGCAATTAATTGGTGGGATGGTACTTCATGAGGGTAACATCGCTGAGATGCGTACCGGAGAGGGCAAAACGTTGGTTGCGACCTTGCCTGCATATCTTAATGCCATCAGTGGTAATGGCGTTCATATCGTGACGGTGAATGATTATCTTGCTAAGCGTGATAGCCAATGGATGAAGCCTATTTTCGAATTTTTGGGGCTTAAGGTCGGTGTGATTTATCCTGATATGCCACACCATGAAAAACAAGAAGCCTATCGAGCGGATATTGTTTATGGGACCAACAATGAGTTTGGATTTGATTATCTTCGCGATAATATGGCATTTAGTGCTGCGGATAAGGTACAGCGTAATTTAAATTTTGCCATTGTCGATGAAGTAGATTCTATCTTGATTGATGAGGCCCGCACACCGCTAATTATCTCGGGCGCCGCCGAAGATAGCTCTGAGCTTTATATCAAAGTTAATCAGCTCATCCCTCTTTTGAAAAAACAAGAAAATGAAGAGGACGGTGGGGATTATACCGTTGATGAAAAGCAAAAGCAGGCTCACTTAACCGAAATTGGTCATCAACATATCGAAGAATTACTCACCCAGGAAGGTTTGTTAAATGAAGGTGATAGTCTTTATCACGCGAGTAACATCATGCTTATGCATCATGTGAATGCGGCATTAAAAGCTCACGCAATGTTTCATCGTGACATTGACTATATCGTGCAAAATAACCAAGTGGTGATTGTGGATGAACACACTGGGCGTACCATGCCTGGACGACGCTGGTCAGATGGACTTCACCAGGCGGTTGAAGCCAAGGAGCATGCAGAGATTCAGAATGAAAACCAAACACTCGCATCGATCACTTTTCAAAATTTTTTCAGATTATACAACAAACTATCTGGGATGACAGGAACTGCAGATACGGAAGCTTATGAGTTTCAACAAATTTATCATCTTGATGTAGTAGTCATTCCTACCAATCAATTGATGAGCCGAAAAGATGAATCAGATTTGGTGTATCTTGGCCAACAAGATAAATACCAAGCAATCATCGAAGATGTACGTGATTGTGTGGCACGCAAACAGCCTGTTTTAGTAGGTACCGCATCTATTGAAGCCTCTGAATTATTGAGTGGATTATTAAAAAAAGTTGGTATTAAACACCAAGTATTGAATGCCAAGTTTCATGAAAAAGAAGCGCATATCATCGCTGAAGCCGGACGGCCTGGGGTTGTGACGATAGCCACTAACATGGCTGGGCGAGGAACGGATATTGTGTTGGGTGGGAGTTTAGCAGCTGATCTTGCAAAATTGTCAGAGGATGCTACCGATACAATGCGTCAAGATATCAAAGATGATTGGCGAAGACGTCATGAGGAGGTTTTAGCAGCTGGTGGACTGAGGATTGTTGGATCAGAGCGCCATGAGTCACGGCGGATTGATAATCAGCTCCGTGGTCGCGCAGGGCGGCAGGGCGACCCTGGAAGTAGTCGGTTTTACTTATCTTTAGAAGACAATTTAATGCGCATTTTTGCCTCAGAACGGGTTGCTGCCTTGATGCGTCGTTTGGGTATGAAACCAGGCGAACCTATTGAACATAATCTTGTCACAAAAGCGATTGAAAATGCCCAGCGAAAATTGGAAGGACATCATTTCGATATTCGTAAGCAATTACTTGAATACGATAACGTAGCTAACGAGCAACGAAAAGTAATCTATAGCCAAAGAGCTAGCATTATGGCGATAGATGATCCCCTTGAAGCAGTAAAAGCGATACGTGAAGAAGTGCTTGAAGGGCTGGTTGATAGTTATCTTCCACCCGATAGTCTAGAGGATCAGTGGGATATTCATCATTTGATGCAAGTATTAACTGATGATTTTAAATTAACTGTGCCAATAAAATCTTGGGTTGATGATGATCACACGATACAACCTGTTGTTATTAAAAATAAAATAATTGCTATTGCAAATGTTCAATACCAAGAAAAGGAGCAGCAATTAGGTCGCGAAATACTTGCTCAATTTGAAAAATCAGTGATTCTTCAAGCGATGGACAATCATTGGCGAGAGCATTTGGCAGCGATGGATCATTTACGTCAAGGAATACATCTTCGTGGGTATGCTCAAAAGGATCCTAAACAAGAATATAAACGAGAAGCATTCACCTTGTTTTCTACGATGCTTGACAGCTTAAAATATGAAATTGTAAAACTATTAGGATCGGTTGAGGTACGTAATGAAGAAGATGTTGATGCAATTGAAATTCAGCGTCGTTCTGAAGTTGCTCAAAAATTACAGTTTATACACAATGAAGCAGGCGATGACGATATTCCAGAATCTACTGTGACAACTTTCAAACGAAATGAAAGGAAAGTTGGCCGAAACGATGTTTGTCCTTGCGGTTCAGGCAAGAAATACAAAAGTTGCCATGGACGCCTGGCATGAGGGTTGCTATTGGTATTATCTTTGATCAACATCGCCAGGTGTTGATTACAAGACGCTCGCTTGCCGCCACCCACCCAGGATATTGGGAGTTTCCTGGAGGAAAATTAGAAACTGGAGAAACGGCAGAAGCTGCATTACATCGAGAGATCCTGGAGGAAGTCGGGCTTCGTGTGTTAAAGCGGCAATTCTTAGGTGAAATTTCACATAATTATGATCATCACGTTGTTACTTTGGTTGTTTTCCTGGTTGAGGCTTTTGAAGGAGAGCCTATATGCTCGGCACAACAAATAGAGCTTAGATGGGTGCCTCTTGATAAACTAGGGGATTTTAATTTTCCCGAAGCAAACGATAAAATTGTTGCGATGATCCAACGCTAAAAAAGACATCCCATGATGTATGGACTAACAGCTGCAGGCAAAACTCAATTGATGATTATAAGCATAGTCTGCAGTTGATATGGTTTATCTAAGCAGTATCTAGGGTAGTTTTGTACTTTTCCTAGCGAAAGCTTCGATGGATGCTTGCCTAGAAAGCCAAATTAACTTTCTTCTTCAGCTTCGGATTTGGTTTTTTTTGCAGGTTTTTCTTCAGAAGCAGCTTTAGTTTTTACAGGTTTGGTTTTGGTTTGATTTTCTGCAGGTGCATTGGGGTGATTCTTTTTGTATGTTGACACAATCTCCTCGATGCTTGTCTTGATATCTTTAAATAATTTTGCACTGATATCACCTATTTCTTTTAAGTCAGGTAACTTTGATTTAAAATCACTCATGATGCTCTCCATGGTCAAATGACAAAACCTCTATCATCATAGATTACACCTAAGATTGCTGTTTGCAAAGTCATTGTATTGAAACTAAGGCAGATTGCGCTTCTTTTAATAGCTGCTCAGTTTTAGTTTGGTGAACGAAAAAATTCGATTTGCTCGTCCACGCTTTAGGCAATATCATGTTAAATAAATGGGCAAGTTCGTTTAAGATCACTAAACCCGCACGACGCAAAAGGTCACGCTCTTTTATTAATTTGGGGTTTTGTAATGCTTGGTCTAATTCATGTTGAATGAACCGAATAAGCTCTGGTCCAGTTTGTTGCCTACTCAATTGAATGATATTTGAGCACATCAAGAGAAGTGTTTCAGATTTTTCCTTGGCTACACTAGTTCTGATCTTCGATAGAAATTCTGCATGCTTTTTCAATGGATTAATTGCTTTTGAAATGGAGCAATTTAGTTTATGCATACTTGCTAAGTCCGTGTGCTTTTCAGGATATGATCTATCAATAGTCGAGCAAAATGATTCTATGTCCATAAATCGGTCGCATAATGTATATGTATAGTTTTGTGTGCCTCCGGTGGCTTCTACAAGTATTTCATTCGTTTTTTGTATATCTAGAAAGCATAATGCTTGAGGAAGGTTGCCGCTATTATCCTGGATATTCCAATTAGCACCATGTTGGCTTAAAGCATCAATTGATTCAATATCTCTCCGGATGAAGGCATAATGTAAAGCAGTGCGACCATGTTTATCCGTAGCATTTACGTCAGCATTTAAGGACAATAGTTTAAGCGCCACCACTGACATAGGTGTCGTGCTTTCTTTATCAGAGGTGTGGGTCCTCTTATGATGCCAACCCTTAGCTATTGTTAAAATAAGCGGTGTAGCTTCATTGTAATACTCATCTTTAACGTTGATATCACCAAAGCGAATTTTTCTATCTAGCAAAACGATAACAGCTTCGATTGATGCATTTGCAATGCCCCAAAGTAATGGTGTGTTGCCTGTAAATTTATCTGATTGATCCTCGGCGATGAGTTGGTAATCTTGAAGCTCCTGATACCTATTTTGAAGAACTAGATCAAATATGTGAGGTTTAGGAATATAGCTAGAAATAAATCTGGGCATATGATGAATATCGAATAGTAATAGGGGTAATATATTGTATCAAAGTTATATTAAGTGAACCTTAAGAGTTTTGTGTGTTCCTATAAACACCAAGCTTGGGTCGTGATTGTTCAAAAATTTGCATTTGTGTGGTTTGAAATTGGTGAGTCATTATATTGCGGTGGGCCTACTCACCTGGGTTTTTTTTGTCTTTAGGGGTTATCATCAGCAATGATGCGTCGTAGGTTCCTGCCCCAAGCATAATGGCATTAATTAGTCTTGCTATACTAACTCTGTAATAATTGTTGCCTGATAAGGGATTTTCGCGGATAGGATCTGCAACCATTATACCGCGTTTTTTCTCATCATAGCCGCACAATACCACAAAATGGCCTGATGCAACGCCTTGTAGATCGTCAAAAAATGCTTCGCCTTCCTGGGTGAACAACTCACGTGAAGTTCGATAGAGATAGGTTGAGTTCAACCCAGTGAGAATAGGGATGTTTTTTTTGAAATAATCTTTAAGGAGTTGGACATCGATTGTTTTGAAGCGCACTTCGCCACCTAAGGTCAAGAAGTCTTGAAATGATTTACTTGCCAATGCTAAATCCTGTGAATGCTTGAATTTTTCCTGACTTTTAAGCTTTGTTAGCAAGACTTCATTCGGAGATTTTGATTTGTGAAACCAGGTGGGGTCAAAAATGTCTAATTGGTTAACATATATTGTTGCATTAAATCCTTGCTCTAATGCATGCTTGCCAAGCATTGGGCTTAGAGTACCTCCTGAGCGTGAGTGATCAATCGTTCCTGCGATATCTTGTAGAGAAATATTATGCCCATAATACTTATAAATGGAATGAAGACTTGTAGGTCCGCATGTTTCATCATCAGGCTGTGTTCCAATTTTAAGATCAATCACGATTTATCTCCAGGAGATGCCTTTAGATCTAGAGATCGGCAGAGAAGCCTGGAACTTTAGTTCGATGAGTCATTGCGGGGCATAAAGTCAGGTATTAATACGTTTTAGTTAAACGCTATCCCCAAGGATGGAACAGTTGGGCCGCCGGTTTGAGTAGTTTGGCTATGAGCGTTGTTTTTCCATGAACGGCGATTTTGAAGCTATTATGGGTACTCATTTTATTGATTAAATACTCATCACTTGTTTTTAACGTATCGACCAAACGCAAATCAAACGCATCACGTGCTAACCAATGCTCACCAGTAGCTACTTTGTCGATGTCTAATTGTTGACGATTTTCTAATACGTAATCCCTAAATTTAGTATGAATTTTCTCTAAATCTTCTTGGAATTTTTTACGTCCTTTATCCGTATTTTCACCAAATATAGTTAAGGTACGTTTGTATTCCCCTGCGGTAAGAAGTTCAACATCAACATTATTTTTTTTAAGCCAGCGATGAAAATTAGGAATTTGAGCGACAACCCCAATGGAACCAATGATTGCAAAAGGTGCCGCGACAATATGCTGTGCAACACAGGCCATGAGATAGCCTCCACTCGCCGCTACTTTGTCAATACAAACAGTTAATGGAATCTTATGTTCGCGTAGTCTTTGAAGTTGTGCTGCTGCAAGTCCATATCCATTCACCGAACCCCCAGGGCTTTCTAATCTTAACAAAACCTCATCTTCAGGCGCTGCAATACTTAAAATAGCCGTAACTTCTTCTCTTAATTGATCAACCTGAGAACCTTTGATATCTCCGATAAAGTCAATTACGAAAATGGAGGGCTTGGTTGCTATATCTTTTTTCTTTTTTTTATTCTTGGTTTTTTTACCTAAGATTTCTTTTTGCATGAGGGTCCTCACTGCATCGTATTGACGATTGAGAGGGGTAATTTCTAATTTGGGTTTTGGTTTTCTACTGATAGAAAATAGGCCAGCGAAAAGCAACAGGGTGGCAAAAACAAGCGTGAGTGCTTTTAAAAGAAACATCCCATACTGCGCAATAAAGTCCATGATCTGCTCGATTAAATTGTTAAAAGCTGATTATCCTCGTCAGAAGATGTTTCTGCAAGAGGCCTTTTAAATGTTAGAGAAAAGATATATGTGTTAGTCTTACTATTTTAATCTTTGAACCAAAACCATGCTGGAAGTGATTAACCTGGGGTTTGAGTATCCTGAAAAAGTTGTTTTGAAAGGTGTTGAGTTTATGCTCAATCCTCACGAATTGTTGCACTTACAAGGTTCGAATGGCAAGGGAAAAACAACGTTATTAAAAATACTCACTGGCATTTTAAGAGCGGGTACGGGAGACGTTCTTTTTCAAGGAGCGTCTATCCATAAACATTTGCCAAGCTATCAAAACCAGTTGCGCTATGTTGGACATAAAAATGGGCAGAGTCAAATGCTTACGCTTAGGGAAAATTGCTCCTATGAACTGCATAATCCAGGCCATGATGGGTTGTTTGAAGGCCTTGTCAAGACTTTCTCATTAACAGGAATGGAAGACATGCCTTGCGGGTTGCTATCGCACGGACAACGTCGACGAGCTTCCTTATTGCGCTTGTTGATGAGCGATGTCGCCCTTTGGTTTCTTGATGAACCGCTAGAGGGTTTAGATGAAAGTGCAATTGCCCTATTGATGTTGCAAATGCATCATCATTTAGGACGAGGAGGAGCTGTTGTTGTGACTTCCCATCAACAGCTACCTATCTTAGGCCCCTATCAGGAGTATTGCCTTTGATAGAGAATGGTGTGCTTTTCAAAAGGCAGTGTTTACGAGAGCTATTAATCGCTCAACGTGAACCGCGCGCAGTCGTTAATGCTTGCTTGTTTTTTTTAATGGTTATTGTTTTTTTTCCTTTAACAATGGCACCAGATTTTGATGCGTTAAGAGCTATCGCACCGGGATTATTTTGGATAGCTATTTTATTAGCAATGGTATTGTCTTCAGCGAGACTTTTTCAACAAGATGATGAAGATGGTGTCATTGAACAATGGCTCGTCTCAGGTGTTCCAATCAGTATTCTTGTCAGTGCTAAAACTTTGGTTCAATGGGGGGTGACTCTTTTTCCTATGTTGCTCATGTGTCCGTTGCTCGGTGTGATGTTTCATCTTAATATTAGAGAAACGAGCGTTCTTATCTTAAGTTTATTATTGGGTACGCCAGCGATATTTGCTCTATGTGCGTTGGCAGAGGCGTTTGCCACAGGAGTTAAGCAAAAAGGTGTGCTGAGCTCACTGATTGTTTTGCCCTTGACCACTCCGATAATGGTATTTGGCAGCGCGACTTTGGGTGCCGCAATGGCTGGATTTTCTCTTTCAGGTTACCTCGCTTTGTTGTTAGCCTTATCATTGCTCAGCATAATCCTCTTACCCTTTGCGATTGCAGGAGTGATCCGGATTGGGTTGGTGGAGTGAGAACCTGATGGCTACAAGCGAATAAAGACAATGAGTGTCATGCGTGATAAGATTCATCCTTTTTCTGATTGATCTGTTTCTTATGTGGAAAATACTTTACCCATTGGCAGTGCCCAAGGTTTTTTATCGTATGAGCGTTTTATGGCTGCCTTGGCTAAGGCATGCAACGGTTTTTTTTCTTACGTTAGGGTTTATCACCGGACTTTTTTTAGCGCCTAGCGATTATCAACAAGGTGATGCTTTTAGAATTATCTATGTGCATGTGCCATGTGCTTTTTTGTCGATGGTACTCTTTGCTTTCATGGGATTTTTAGGACTATTGCTTCTGGTATGGCGTATTAAAATGGCAGGTATACTCCTTGGTGCTTCGGCTGAAGTGGGTGTGCTAATGGCAGTCCTTGCACTATTGACGGGCAGTATCTGGGGCAAACCAATGTGGGGTGCTTGGTGGGTTTGGGATGCAAGGCTTACTTCCGAATTGATTTTGTTATTTTTGTATGCAGCAATTTTAGCAACGCGTCAGGCCTATCAGCATAACGAGAAAAGTGACAAATTGATTGCCATTTTAGCTTTGGTCGGGTTGGTTGATTTACCTGTGATCCACTATTCAGTGTACTGGTGGAATACTCTCCATCAGGGGTCTACGGTGTTAAGCTTTGCCAAGCCTAAAATTCATTTAAGTATGCTCTACCCATTGCTAATTTCAATGCTTGGCTTTGCACTTTACTGCCTTACCTTGATTCTTCTTAAGACTCAAAATGAATTGTTGTCACGTGAGCGAAAGCAGCGCTGGGTCAAAGCAGTTGTTGAAGGAGTATAGTTTTGAATAATTATTTATCATGGCTTGGCATGGGAAAATATGCCCTTTACGTATGGCCTGCTTATGGCCTGGTGATTGCACTTTTACTTGGGAATTTATTCACGACCAATTGGCAAAGTAAGCGCGTCAAGCTTAAAGTCAGGCAATGGTTAAAGAGGCAAGATGTATGACTTACGCGCGCAAACAGAAATTAATAGCACTTTTAGTGGTGCTCGCAATATTAGCATTTGCAGTAGGGTTAATCTTGTATGCTTTGCGACAAAATATTAGTCTTTTTTACACGCCCACTCAGATTGCTTTGGGCGAAGCGCCGATGGCTCGATCGATACGTGTCGGGGGGATGGTTGTGCCTAAAAGTGTTAAGCGAGCGGGCGATGCACTTTCTGTGGAATTCCAATTAACAGACTATCAGCAGACTATCACCGTCCACTATCAAGGAATATTACCGGATTTATTTCGTGAAGGGCAGGGGATCGTAGCGCTTGGAAAAATAATAGATAATCATCAAGTGCTAGCTCAAGAAGTTTTGGCAAAGCACGACGAAAATTATATGCCACCTGAAGTAAAAGCTGCCTTAAAGCAAGCATCTTCGAATGTGGGCTCTACAACATCTAAAAAAGAAGATCTTCATGGTCGCTGAAATTGGTTTTTTTGCATTAGTGCTGGCACTACTTTTTTCCTTTGTTTTAGTCATTATACCAACGATGGGATTGTGGCGTAAGAATGTTTCATTCGTCCAGGTCGCTAATAACTATGTTTTTGGTCAATTGCTTTTCATAACGATTGCATATCTTGCGTTGACTTGGTGTTTTCTCACGGATGACTTTAGTGTGATGTATGTTGTTTCTAATTCCAGTCGGGCATTACCTTGGTTTTATAAATTATGTGCAGTTTGGGGGGGGCATGAGGGCTCGATGCTATTATGGGTTCTTATTTTAAGTGTCTGGATGTCAGCTGTAGCGCTATTTAGCGCCTCTCTCCCGCTGAATTTTCGGATCCGTGTTTTGGTGGTCTTAGGCGGTTTAAGTATGGGCTTCTTGTTGTTTTTGATTGCAACGTCGAACCCTTTTACGCGACAGTTCCAATTTTTATCAAGTGCTGGGCGAGATTTAAACCCGTTATTACAAGATCCAGGATTTCTGTTTCATCCTCCGATGCTTTACATGGGCTATGTGGGTTTCTCGGTAGCGTTTGCTTTTGCATTGGCAGCACTTTGGCTTGGCAACGTTGAGCCTATTTTTGCAAAATGGCTTAGGCCCTGGACTTTAGCTGCTTGGTGCTCTTTAACGATTGGAATTACGCTAGGAAGTTGGTGGGCATATCGTGAGCTTGGTTGGGGCGGGTGGTGGTTTTGGGATCCTGTTGAAAATGCTTCATTCATGCCATGGCTTGTTGGAACAGCTTTAATCCATTCACTAGCCGTGATTGAAAAACGCGAACAGTTTTTGTCATGGACCATCTTACTTGCTCTTGCGGCATTTTCATTGAGTTTAATTGGTACATTTTTAGTAAGATCAGGGGTGTTGACTTCAGTTCATGCGTTTGCTGTTGATCCGCTGCGTGGATTATATATTTTGCTTTTTTTATTGGTAGTTATTGGTGGGTCTTTACTTTTATTTGCAACGCGCGCTCATCTTTTAAAGGGGAGAAAAGCGATGAGCGTGGTTTCTCGAGAAAGTGCTTTGTTGCTTAATAATATTTTCTTAATTGTGATGATGCTGACAGTCTTGATGGGCACAGTATATCCGTTATTGATTGATGGTTTAGGTCTTGGGAAGCTTTCTGTTGGTGCGCCATATTTTAACACGGTATTTGTGCCGTTAATGATTCCATTCTTGTTGCTTATGGGGGTAGGTGTGCATTTAAAATGGCAACAAGACTCTTTAAAGCGAGTCATTTTAACATTAAATAAGACCATGATAGCCAGTATATTCCTCCCCCTGTTGATATTGCTTCTTGTGGAGAAACAACTAAACTTTGCTGTTTGGTTTGGTTTGATCCTGGCTTTTTGGGTGGCTTTGAGTACCTTGAAGGCCTTGCAATCTCGGATAGAAATACAAGGTATCCGAGGGGTTGGTCGTGCTTATTGGGGCATGATCATGGCCCATTTTGGGATTGCTGTGACTGTGGTTGGTGTTGTGGTGTCTTCAGGGTATGGTCAACAAGATGATGTAAAAATGTCTCCTGGTATGAGCAGTATGTTGCATCATTATCGGATTGAATTTTTAAGTGAGGCACCACTTACTGGTCCAAACTATCATGGAACGCGAGCACGTTTTCTTATTTGTAAAAACCATCAACACTCTGAAATCTTTCCCGAAAAAAGGATTTATGATGTTGGTCACATGGCTATGACTGATTCTGCGATCGATATAAGTCCATTTCGTGATATCTATGTTGCTTTAGGTGAGCCGCTTGATGGTAAAGCTTGGTCGGTACGTTTATATTATAAACCGATGGTTCGTTGGATTTGGGCAGGCGGCTTTTTGATGTTATTAGGTGGGGTTTTTGCGCTGTCTGATACCCGTTACTATTTTAAAAAATCATCCCGTCAGGTGGGCAGATGAAGTTTTCATTTTGGCGATATATCCCATTCGCCACCTTTGTGTTGCTGGCTTGTTTTTTTTGGCAAGGGCTATCCCTTTCTCCCCAAGAACTTCCCTTAGCAAAACTCGATAAGCCAGTGCCCCAATTTAAGCTTAAAAGCTTGGGTGATGAGAAAATTGAGTTCACACATGTGTTGCTTCATGAACACGTATCATTGCTCAATATTTGGGCAAGTTGGTGTGCGGCCTGTCTTGATGAGCAGCGTATTATGTTAAAGCTCGCAGAACAAGGAGTGATGATTTATGGCTTAAATTACAAAGACAATCCAATTCGTGCAAAGCGATGGCTTGAAAAGTGGGGTAATCCTTATCGCTTAGTAGGTGAAGATAGTGATGGGGAACTTGCTATTGATTTAGGTGTTTACGGAGCGCCTGAGACTTTTCTGATTGATAAAGCCGGAATCATTCGTTTTCGTTACGCTGGTGCTTTAACTGAACAGGTGTGGCAGGCGAAGTTTTTACCTCTTATTAAGTCTTTGGAGGGTGCTTGATGAAGTCTCGTTTCTTGGCAATATTGATGTTTTTTCTCATTCAGGGTAGCGCTTTTGGTGGAACACTCTATCCGTTCGCATCTGCAAAGCAAGAAGCGCAATTTCATAAGCTTTTACGTGATTTACGTTGTTTAGTGTGTCAAAACCAGAATTTGGTAGATTCTAATGCGGAACTTGCTCGAGATTTGAAATTAAAAGTGTATCAAATGGTCAAGGAGGGTCAGAGTGATGCAGATATTATCCATTATTTAACTGAGCGTTATGGGGATTTTATCTTATTTAAACCACCTGTCAAAACGATTACGCTTTTGTTGTGGTGCGGGCCTGCACTTTTTCTGATGCTAGGGTTATTGATCTTTTGGCAGATCTCTTTTAGGCAGGTGACATATGAATGAATGGTGGTTGATTGGTATATTTTTGCTGATGTTTTTTATGGCTATCGCTATCATTTGTTTTCATTTGCAATTATCTGTAATGAAAAAATTTTTTATCCTATGTTTTGCCTTGTTCTTTGTAAGTTATATTGATTGGCGATTTGGTGGCGTGAAGCTCTTGCATGAGTATCACCAAGGACTTTTGCGGCAACAGGAAGCTGAGAAAGTCTTTAAGACCATGCGCGGTCCAGAAGAGGTCATTGATAAATTGAAGGGTAAATTAAGTCATGATCCATCAAGCGCGCGTGGGTGGTATTTGCTAGGTCGGCTATATTCGAGCCAACATCAGTTCAATCATGCTACTGAAGCGTTTGCCAAAGCACATCGCCTTGAGCCTTTGGATGAAAAAATTACGGTTAATTATGCGGAAGCAATGTGGGAAGATAATCAGCAATTATTCAACACGCACATAAGACAATTGTTGCGGTCAGTGCTTGAGAAAAATCCAAATCAGCCCGATGCCTTATCTATGCTTGCGATGGATGCATTTAAGAGGCATGCTTACAAAGAGGCTATTAAAAGTTGGCGTCAGTTATTGCTGCTTGTTCCAGAAGCCTCTGATGATGCCAAAGCCATTCAAAAGGCAATTTTTGAGGCAGAAAAAAGATTAAACCACACTAAATGATTAACGGAGTGACATCATGACCGATAAAGTGTATCAAGTGCTTGAGCTCGTTGGAACTTCACAAGACTCAATCGAACAGGCTATCAATAACGCTATTGCTTCAGCAAGTCAGTCTCATGGAAAGCTTGACTGGTATGAAGTGGTTGAGACTCGAGGATTTATCGAGGGTAATAAAAGTAAATATTATCAAGTGCATCTTAAAATAGGGTGTCATGCTCGCTAAGAGTTGATGATGTCCGTTAAATATTTAAGTGTTTGTTAGGGGCTGTTGACATTTGATCCTCGGGTCGCCGACGGGAGGATCAAATGTCAACAGCCCCTTTGTAAAGAGGTGAATTTCATAAAATTACCCAGAGTAAATTCACCCCGGGTAACTGCTTGAATAAATCCAAATTAGTTGTGGGCTTTAACAAATGGACGCGCAGGTTTTCCAAAAATTTCGAAACCTGAATCAAATACTTTGACTATATCGTCTGTTGTATTTTTAATGATGATGCCAACACCTGCACCCAATTTTGCGTCTAAGCCATTGCCTGTTACACGGATGTCTTTCTCGTTTGTATTTCCAGCGACAACTGCTACATCTTTACCCATTTTTGTTATATGTGCTACAGATTTGCTGTTTTGAGAT
Organism: Legionella sp.; assembly: GCA_044233795.1. Lineage (GTDB taxonomy): Bacteria > Pseudomonadota > Gammaproteobacteria > Legionellales > Legionellaceae > JBIIJL01. The sequence goes on from JBIIJL010000023.1 coordinate 16,788, forward strand.
TGTAAAGTGTATGACATTTTCTCATGCTTCGCCTTGTGGTGGCCGTGGTGCCTCGCTTCAGAAACTCCACTTAACAAAAGCGTCATGGCGACAGTGATACATATTCCTAGTTTTTTCATGTTGTTCTCCTTGTTTGTGGAAATTAAGTTTTAGGGTATTTTTAGCTTGAAGTCAACTGGGTGATTCGATGTTTATGCTTTGGTCTAGTTGAACATGCTACTTTTCTGCCATCAATACATGCTGCTCTTGCAGTACGTCTAAAAAAAATTGGCCATAGTGTTCTAGTTTATGTTGACCTACGCCTGAGACATCTAAGAGTTGTTGTAATGTTCGTGGCATTTTCTCAACCATTTCATGTAAAGTCATATCGCTAAAAATCATAAAAGGTGGCTTGTTCTCTTCATTGGCGAGCTGTCTTCTGAGTTGTCTAAGGGCTTCAAAAAGTGGATTGTTGGACTCGGTGGATTTTATTTTCACAGCCCTCCCTTTTTGCTTGAGAGGCTTTTCTTTCGTTACTTGGGTTTTGGCTATCGCTAAAGCAATTTGCTCTTCCCCTTTCAAGATAGGTATGGCTTTAGCGCTTAAGCGCAATACATTGAAATGATTAATGTCCTGATAGCAATATTCGCGATGGATTAATTGCCAAGCCAGTTGTTTCCAATAGCTAGCAGGTTTATCTTTACCGATGCTGAAAGTTGTTAATTTATCGTGACCAAATCCTGCTATTTTCTCTGATTGACTTCCGCGCAGAACGTCAATCACATGAACCATACCATAATTTTGTTTAAGCCTATAAATGCATGAGAGCATTTTTTGAACATCTTCGGTGCTGTCCACAATTTTAGGCGGGCTATCGCAGATATCGCAATAATTGCATGGTTCGTTCTGCGTTTCATTAAAATAGCGCAATAGGATTTGTCTTCGGCAGTGTGTTGCTTCAGCAAAAGCAAGCATATGATTTAATTTATGGTGCTCAATACGTTGTTGATGATTGTCTTCCATATCGTTTATCCATGCCCTTAACCGTCCGCTATCAGCGGGGTCGTATAAAAGGAGCGCATTTGCTGGGAGGCCATCGCGGCCGGCGCGGCCTGTTTCTTGGTAATAGCTTTCTATGGTTTTTGGTAAATCGTAATGGATAACAAATCGTACATTGGGTTTATCGATCCCCATACCGAAGGCTATGGTGGCTACAACGATATCAATATGATCATGTCGAAATAAGGATTGCACTTTACTTCGCTCTTGGTGAGAGAGGCCCGCATGATAAGCACGTGCTTGGTGACCTATCAATTTGAGCTTTTCTGTTAAGGTTTCAACGTTAGCACGTGTTCTGCAGTAGATAATGCCTGCTTGTTGATTCTGGGTGCTGAGATAGTCTGTTACTTGCTTGAATGGATTATTCTTATACGCAACATGGTAATGTATATTGGGGCGATTGAATGAGGTAATATATTCCTTAGGTTGATATTCTAGTTGTTTAACAATGTCCTGGCGTGTTTGCACATCCGCTGTTGCAGTTAAGGCAATGATGGGGACGTCCTTAAAATGGTTTTTCAAACGCCCTAAGGATGCGTACTCTTTTCGAAAATCATGTCCCCATTGAGAAATGCAATGTGCTTCATCAATAGCAAATAAGCTAATTGAACATTCACTGAGCCGTTGTAGAAACCCGTCGCTTAATAGTCTTTCGGGTGCAATATAGAGTAAATCGAGGGTTTGATTATGAAGAGATCTGAGTACCTGTCTTGCTTCATCACTTGATAGAGATGAGTTGTAGAATGCGGCACGAATCCCTAATTGCCTTAAATTTACGACTTGATCCTCCATTAACGCAATAAGTGGTGAAACAACAATCCCAACACCATTGCGGATCATTGCGGGGATTTGATAGCACAGCGATTTGCCACCGCCGGTAGGCATAAGCACCAACAGGTCCTGTCCATTGATCAAGTCTTGAACGATTTCTTCTTGATGCGCACGGAAGGCATCAAAGCCATAATAGTCTTTTAATATTTGTCGTGCAGTTTTTTTATTTGAATTCGCTTGCGCTGGCTCGTCCATGTGATTATTCTTTTTTTGAATCTATGGCTTCAGAGGTTGGCAATCATATCATGTCATATGCAGAAGCACACCTCGGGATGGGGTCACACAAACACTAAGGGTTGATCATGGATTTTCAATTAAGTGAAGAGCTTCTTGCTTTTCGTGAGATGGCGAGAGGTTTTGCTTCTGAGAAGCTATCGCCTTATGCAGATGCATGGGATGAGCAGCATTTTTTTCCAAAAGATACTTTAAAAGAAGCGGCGGGTCTTGGTATGGCAGGAATTATGGCTCGAGAAGATATCGGCGGTGCCGAGTTAACGCGTTTAGCGAGCGCTATCATTTTTGAAGAATTAGGCAGTGGTTGTGTTAGCACAAGTGCTTATCTTTCGATTCATAATATGGTGACTACTGTCGTGGATCTATATGCAGACCAGCCTTTGCGATCCTATTGGGGGCCTAAACTTGCTTCTATGGATGCTTTTGCAAGTTATTGTCTGACTGAACCTGAGGCCGGATCTGACGCTGCGTCTTTGAAAACTCGTGCGGTTCTTGACGGTGATCATTACATTTTGAATGGCTCAAAGTCATTTATCTCAGGCGGCAGTGTAAGTGATGTCTATTTGTGCATGGTGAGAACAGGGGATGATTCGCACCATGGGATCAGTTGTTTGCTGGTTGATAAGGATTCTGAGGGATTAAGTTTTGGCAAACAAGAAAAAAAAATGGGTTGGTGTAATCAACCAACTTCCATGGTATTTTTTGAAAATTGTCGCGTACCTGTGACTCACCTTGTTGGTAAAGAAGGAATCGGCTTTAAAATCGCTTTGAATGCTCTAAATGGTGGTCGGGTTAATATAGCGGCGTGTTCTTTAGGAGGAGCGGCGCAATGTTTACGTCGCACGCAAATTTATCTTAATGAGCGAAAACAATTTGCAAAGCCTCTTGCTAATATGCAGGCGTTGCGGTTTTATTTTGCTGATATGTTGACAAACTTTGACGCGGCTCGCCTCATGGTTTATCGAGCTGCAGATTCTTTGGACAAGGGCGATGAAAAGGCGCCTGTGTATTGCGCTATGGCAAAGCAACTTGCAACTGATGTAGCTTTTAAGATAAGTGACAAAGCTATGCAATTGCATGGTGGGTATGGGTATCTTCGCGACTATCAAATTGAGCGTATTTTCCGCGATCTGCGGGTGCATCAAATTCTCGAAGGTACCAATGAAATTATGCGTGAAATCATTGCTAAGTCAGCTTTAGATCAACACTATATTATCGACTAATCTGTGATGGAGTTTGGAATGACCGTAATCATACAAAAATTAGAGGAAAGTGTGTTAACGCTCACTTTGAGTCGTCCAGAAAAATTAAATGCGCTAAATGATGAGTTGTTGCAGCAGTTGAGAAATGCTTTTCGCTATGCTAAAGAAAATAAAGAGGTGAAGGGGATTATCCTCACAGGCACTGGGAAAGCATTTTGTGCAGGAGCAGATATCTCACGTTTAGCGAGTGCAAATGCCGAAAGTGGTTACCAATTTGCATGCTTTGGTCAATCAGTTTTTCGCGAATTAGAAACACTTGGTAAGCCTTCTCTTGCTGTTATCAATGGCTTTGCATTTGGTGGTGGCTTAGAGTTGGCGATGGCAGCAACGCTCAGAATTGCGGCGAGTAGCGCCCAATTTGGTCAACCTGAGGTAAAATTAGGTGTTATTCCAGGTTATGGCGGTACGCAACGCTTACCTCGGTTGGTTGGAAAAGGCCGCGCACTTGATCTTTGTCTTACCGGTCGCTTTATTAATGCAGAGACAGCATTGGCATGGGGACTCGTGAGTGAAGTGTTGGATAATGACGTGATTTTAAGCCATGGTATGGGATTGTTGAAGAGGATATTAACTCAAGCGCCACTTGCGGTAACAAGCATCATGGAGGCAATTGATAGAGGGTATGATCTTTCTCTAAGTGACGCTTTGCATCTTGAAGCAGTTCATTTTGCCAAAGTGTGTGCAACTTCAGATAAAAATGAAGGCGTGGCGGCATTTTTAGAAAAAAGATCACCACAATTTACTGGGACGTAACGTATGAGCGATGATGTGCTTTTTCATGAGGAAGGTCATCTAGGCCTTATTACGCTTAATCGAAGTCAGGCTTTAAATGCGTTAACGTTACCAATGATTGTGTCTATCCAGCATTTTCTGACTGAGTGTCTTGTGGATGATAATATACATGCGGTGGTAATAAAGGCTATGCCTGGCAAGGCATTTTGTGCAGGGGGTGATGTGCGTTTTTTGTACGATTCATCCCATCATCATCATAATGATCAAATGCAGTTCTTTTGGCATGAGTATCGATTGAATCATTTTATTCACCAATATCAAAAACCATACATTGCGTTGATGGATGGATACACGATGGGTGGTGGGGTTGGTGTTTCGCTGCATGGCTCGCATCGAGTTGCTAGTGAGCGATTTGTTTTTTCTATGCCAGAGACCGGCATTGGGTTTTTCCCTGATATTGGTGCGAGTTATCTATTGTCCCGGCTTAAAGGGGCTTATGGCCAATATTTAGGGTTAACTGGGCTGCGGGTGAATTCAATTGAGGCTAAAGCGTTGGGCTTGGTGGATACAGTAATTCCTCATACATTGTTTCCTGAGGTGCTTGATGCACTCATGAGGACCGATTTGTCAGAAGATGCTCATTGTGCTGTTAGCTCTTGTCTTTCAGATTTTCTACCTGCTGTTGAGATAGGTGATGACTTACCTCATCAAAAAATGATTGATCACTGTTTTGGGATGCAGACAGTCGAGGATATTTTGGTGGCATTGAATGACGATCCTATTGATTGGCATAGCGAAACAGCAGTTTTGCTCAGTGCTAAATCACCACTTAGCCTCAAAGTAACACTGAAACAAATGCAAAAGGCGCGTTATCTTGATATGGCTCAATGCGTTACTATGGATTATTGCTTGGTTGGACATTTCATGCGCGGCCATGATTTTTATGAGGGGGTCCGTGCATTGCTGGTTGATAAAGACCAAACGCCACATTGGATACCTACTTCATTAAAAGATGTGTCAAATCCCTTGGTAGCAAGTTATTTCGAATGTGGGCAACCTGATTTACCCTTGTTGAGGTAGGGGGGGCTTTGTTGCATAAACCACTGCCATGGGGCACAACAAAGCCATCAAACAAATTATGCTCCAGTGGGTCCTGGATTGCTGGGATTCGTTGTCCCATCCTGAGTAGGCGACTCAGGGTCTCTTGGTGTTTTCAACATTTCTTGAATCTGACTCTTTGCTTCCTTGAATATATCTGACGTGTCTTTTAATTTATCGTACATGGCTTTTGCCACGGCTCTTGCTTCTATTGCATCTGCAGTTGCTTCTCCTGCCTTAGTTTGTAATATGGTTGCTTGTTGCCTAAGGACGCGGCTTTCATTAGTTTCTGTGACACTTGGTCCTGCAAGTACTTCTTTGTTAAGTTCGGCTAACAATAGTTCTATTTTATCAAACGCGCTCCTTAACGCTTCAAACGCTACAGGTTTTTCTTCATCTGTGGCATTTCTGAACAATTGTAGTGCTCCATCTCTTTCTTGACACGCAGATTGAAATGCTTGTTGTTTCTCCTCAATTTTCTGTGCCGAAGCTTGATATTCTGCTTCCTCAGCCCTGTTTGTCATCTCTGTTGCTTGTCCCTTTCTTTTTATAGCTAATGCTTCTTTTGTCGCAGCAATTGCTTCTGCTTTTGCGGCAACAATCATAGCGCTATTTGCTGAAGTTAGTTCTGTATTTATAGCGGTTACTGTTAACGTTGCAGCGGTTTTTTCTGCTTTCGCAGCTTGTAAATTTATCCATTCACTTCTAAGCTCCTTTATAATTTCCATCTTCTTTTTTTCTAATAATACCGATTGTTCTGCCGCAGCAAATTTCGAGATAAGTCCTGCTACTGTCAATTCTTTTGGAGGTGGCCCTGCGGGTTGTGCTGCTTTATCCAGTGCTTTTCTCGTATCTTCTAATCGTTCTTGCAAAGAATTAACCATTAATGCAGCTATTTTGACGTTCTCTTCCGCTCTCGACATATTTGCCTTTGCTTCTTCAGCTCGTTTGTATAATAAATCTATCTGATCGGCCACTGTTTCGGCATTCGTGAGGGCAACTAGAAGCCTTTCTTTTTGTGCTTCAGACACAGGTTCGTTTGCGATTGTGCGTGCTTTCTCAAGTTCAGGAGTATGTCCCCGCAAGCTCACAGCTTCAAGTCTTGTCGCCGTACTTATTAGCTGGCGTGCCACTATCGGATCGACTGATTGATTGGCTAGCATACTTGATATCTCGATTGTGGCGAGTGTACCCCCTTCGCCCTGGAGGAGTGATATCATGTCCGTAGACTTACTTGCCTCCATTTCGATACTTTCAGCCTTAGTCAAGAGTTGCTCTTTATTGCTAGTGAGCTCGTCTTCAGTGAGAACGTACCTTTTCATACCCACCGGATCATCAAGTTTTGGAATCGGGTACTCGAATTTAGATTGCATACCACCGCTGTCAAGATTGTCAGCATAAGCCCGGAGGGCTGCTGCTTGAAGCTCCGCCTCTTCAACAGCTTCAGGGCCTAAGGATTTGTGCGTTGCTTGCGTGGTGAACGTGCTCGTGGGCTGGTGCACCTCAACAGCAGAATGGAACCCACTAACACCGAGTTCGGATACTGCCAAGGCCGCAATAGCTATTGTTTGCTTCTCTTGATTAGCTGATGAGACTTGAGTACCTGCGGGATTATCATAAGTCATAGTATCAGGAGGGGTGCCACATAACATATTCATCATAACCACCATCTCACCGAACGTTCCTGACACATGTCCAGTCACTGGTTCAACCACTCCTTTGACGAGGTCTTTTGAGACATAGTACTGTGGCCAAGCTGCATTCCTCAACGATGTTTGATGTTCAGGATCTGCTTTCTTAAGTATCTCTTCTGCAGCATCTCCGGTATTGTGCAGCCCATGCCGCTCTACTGGCTTAAAGCTAATTGCAGCACGCTCACCCTTTTTTGCTTCCGTGTGTGCAGGAGCAGAGAGGGAGCCTCCCTTCATTGAGGTGTTTTGTCTTGCTATGAGAAATGCTTCTGCAAACTTGTCCAACTCCTCCTGCGTGGCTGGTTCTTTTTGTCCTAATAGCTTGCGCTGCGCATCGCAAAGCCCATCTGTGAGTGCTCTGAATACTTCGCCTGCTTGCTGGGCTTGCAGGTAATTTTGAGCAAACTTGTTCAGCGTTTCTTCATCAGCTGGGGTTAAGCGTCCCGCATTGCACAAACTATCCGTAAGAACTCTAAATTCTTCGTAGGGTATCTCCAGTTTCTTAGTGAGAGGCGCTGCAAATCCCCCTCCGAAGCCTGTTTCGTTGGGTTCGAGTCCTCCGAGGTCGCCCATGAATGCTAAGACACCTTGGCGGCCGAGAGCACCTTCAGGACCAGGTATTTTTGCCGTGGTTCTTATATTTAACATGTTTTGTCGACAGTCTTCGGCAAGTTGATGCACTAATTCGTCGTAGTTTGCAAGCGTTGGATCCTTGAGCGCAGCAAGTCTGCTGTTGAAGTCTTTGACAGGCGCGGTTCCTCCATCCGACATTAACCTGGTGAGCATGGTGATTAGGATTTTGTCCTTCTGTAAATCTGCATCTTTATCGCCAGTAGGACTGAGTCGCTCAGTTATGGAGCCTATACCATCGGCACATCGTTCTATAACATCGAGACAAGATTGATTTGGGTGGTAGAGTAAGTATCGTCCCGCTATCGATTGATCGGTCGCTAGTTCTTTTGTTCGCTCATTACCCAATGTTTCCGGGTCGACGCCTCGCGAAGTAATAGCCTCTTTTCTATCTAGATCACCTTTTTGTTCTAGATCTTCCCTGGGTGGTGAAGTACGACTATCAGCATTATCTTCGTATACCATGATATACTCCTTCGGTGATGTAACATCCCCATTCGTCATCGACCAGACCGGATGTACACGAAACAAAACGTACATATATCGATCTTTATGTTTTAAATATAGGATACAAATATACACTTCGCAAATGAGGGCTCCCCTCAGTGTTGATTGATTTAAAGACAACGTGTTACAATATTGACTTTATGTTGCTGATATAGGCAAAAAATTGATTTAGGGGTAAAGGAAGTTAATTGAACAATTTCTCAACTAAGTGGGTTAATTAACGCGTGAAAATGATTCTCACAAAATAGCGTTTGAGAAAGAATTTCAGTTCAGTTTATATTGTCAAGCAACTGTATTGAGAGGTTATTTATGCCGCATTATAGAGTCAAAACTAGACAAAGCTCAGAGGATTGTGAGGATGATTCAGGATACAATTCTGGGTATGAGTCAGATGGAGGAACAGAGTATTCACCCGTAAGACCTCTTGGACGGGGGCAGTACGCGCAGGCTAGACTATTTGAGTCTCACTCTAAGAATGCTCTTACGGTATTGAATTCGGCCAAGGAACGCGGAGATCTTGGAGAAGCTAGGATTAAATACAGGTTTTTCCAAACGGTTTATCCTGATAAGAGCTCGTATTTATTCGAGATGGGAGATGATTACAGGCTTGTTGTGCCTTATATTCCATATATTCCATATAAGAAGCTTAAAATTGATACTCCAGAACTACACAGGACGCTTTTTTATTCGGCTTGCCAAGCATTAAAAGATTGTCATGATAAAGGGATGATTGTGCTTGATCTCAAAACAGATAGTATTTATTACGACCCTACTACGAATAAAAGCTATTTAATTGATGGAGGGTTATCAGCAGTTGCAGGAACTTGTGTCGATCCTCCGGCGTTTCAGAAACGAAGTCAAGAAATTGTAGATGAATACAGGAAGAAATATTGGCACATTCCCCCCGAATGTTGGAGTGTCCGACCTAATGCTGTATTAGCTACTCCACAAATGGATATATACTGTCTTGGGGTGTTGATGCTTGATTTATTTTCTAATCCATCGTCTGAGATAAAAGCATTGATAGATAGTTGCTTAGAACAAGATCCAGAAAAACGGCCAACACTAGACGGACTAATCATCTCTTTAGAGTCTATTAACATTAGTGAGAAAGAGGTTGTCCTGAGTTGATCAAAACTATTTCAAAGGTCTTTGGCAATATTTTTTGTTCATTTTTTTCTTGACCCTATTCTTACTATAGCGCTTATCTTCCAAAATAAGGGGGGGAAACGATGATTCAATGGTTTGTTAAAGATCTAAGCAAAATCACCGGCGTATCGGTGCAAACTCTGCACCACTACGACCGAGTTGATTTGTTACAGCCGTCTATGCGACTTACCAATGGTTATCGGGTTTACTCTGAGCAGGGTTTATGGCGTTTACAGCAGATTGTCGCCCTAAAGTTTTTTGGTTTTGAACTATCCAAAATCAAGGCATTGCTCTCAGGAACTGCAAGTACATTGCAGCATTTTGTGATGCAGGCACAATCGTTAGAACAAAAAGCAATCACACTGCTTGAGGCAAGTAAGGTTCTTAAAGGCGTTGTTTCTGATGTAAAAGACGATCAGCCAAAAAGCCAAGCAATGGTTACGTAGTTTGATTTGATGTTGTAGTTACCAAATTGTTTGTTAGCGGTATTTGCCTTAGAATACCGCTACTTTTTTAATCCTCATCCTACCTAGGGCAATCATGTCTGACTTTTATCAAAATGTCTCAAGAAGACGTACCTTTGCGATTATTTCCCATCCCGATGCTGGTAAAACCACGGTGACTGAAAAGCTCTTGTTGTTTGGGGGTGCAATACAATTGGCAGGTACCGTAAAAGGGCGAAAAGCGACCCGTCATGCAACGTCAGATTGGATGGAAATGGAAAAAGAGAGGG
>JBIIJL010000069.1:0-10313 GCA_044233795.1 Legionella sp.
TTTCTTGAATACATCAATAAAAATGTTTTAAACCGTATGCATAAAGCGAGTTTGGCTCAATTGGTGGCAAGCAATCCCGCGCAAATCAAGACTTGGTTGCGTTCAGCGCATACAGCGCTGCGCATGGAAGCAGATAAACATTATATTATGACAGAACCTGATAGAGATAAGTTGTATCTCCTACGAGACAGTGAGGGGCATGCTCGCTATTCACGTAAAATTTTCGTTCTTGATAATGGTCGTCCCGTTGAAGGCAGTACCTTTTCTGACGGCGTGCATCAATGCCTTTGTGCAAAAGAAAATATCGCATTGAATAAACTTAATAATAACAAACGCGATGCATTTATCATTATGCCTGAGAATGAAACGCAGCGTGCGTCATTTCCTGTGACTTTCATGGCAAATTATGATGAAGGTTCAATCTATGGTGTAAGTGGTACAACACGAAGTGCCGCACCTCTAAGTAACCTTGAAGAGATTAATTATGAAAAGTATACCTATTTAACGATGCCACGTGAAAAACCATTGATTCGAGATGATAAGAACGTTTGGTTAGCGAAAGACGAGGCGCAACAAATCACATTTTTAAAGCGCGCCATCATTAAAAAATTGGTGTCTGGTTGTCCTGTGTTATTAATTTGTAAAGATGATCAACAGAGCTTGCGCTTGCATAACGCTTTAGAAAAAGATCCAAAATTCATGCGAACAGTTCAAGCACTTCAGCTTCAGCGCGTTCATGGATTGACGACTAAACAGGATGAAATAAAAGCCATTCAACAGGCAGGTACACCCAATTTTGTAACCATATCAACAGCGGGGATGCTTGGTCGTGGTGTTGATATTCATTCTGATAATTTACTGGTATTAGCCGCCTACGTGCCAACTGAAGAAGATGAAATACAGATAAAAGGACGGACTGCACGTAGTGGCAAAACAGGCGAGTACCGGATGATACCCAATATGTCTGATCCAGATTACCCCTTAAATGGTAGTACTTATAACGTGCACAATGAGGTTATTAAGTCACAAAAACAACGGCAATGTTCAGCAGCTTTTCAAGAGGAAGTAAGCGCTCTTTATGCATTTTTTCTGGAAGATATTACCAAACAGTTTTTAGCTGATTACAAAAAATGCTCAATTGACGATCGAGTTGATCGATTAATTGAATGGCAACGGTTTTTAGGTAAAATGCAAAAAGATTGGGAACCTCATCGAAAAAAATTATTAGAAGCAGTTGAATCAGGGGATCAAGAGGGATTTTCAAAAATATTTAATGAGTTTACTGAAAAATGGATATCTGCTCTGCCCGTTGAATCGGTAGACGGCCATCGCGAGAGACGAACGGAAAGCATCGCTAAAACCTATACTGCAATTCTGGCTCAGCAACAGTTTTTTGCCCCACACAGACAGCCCATTAAGGTACAACGTGATTATGACCCCTCTGATGATGGTCAAGCACGTGTCTATTCAACTTTGTTTGCCAAAACTCGAGCAACATTGCGTGGAGAACGACGCTTGTTTGCAGATTTTCATGCGTGGAGAGAGGGACGGGGTGACTTATTCCCTGACTTAATGGCCGTATTACAAGGTGAGCGAAAACTGTTTGCCAATTTGCAAGCAACAATTTCTCGTTGGATAGCTGAATGGCGTGAGTGGTTAAGTACTGAAAAAACGTCTGATATAGATGAACCAGCCAAAGTTCCACCAAAACTAGAAGAGGTTGATCTTGGCGTTGAAACTGCTCTTGCGACATAAATTAGGAGTGACAATTAGCCTAGCACAGGGGGTTAGTAATATATCCAACACATCCAGCGCATCACCCAGTGCGGCTAAAATGAGTTGCCCCCTTTTTTACATCGAGCTTGGGGCAAGTTGACAATTGCTCTACAACGCCTTATGTGCCCTTAAGATCAATGCAACTATGCTTTATCCAATCGCCAAAAGTCACCCATTTAATATTCTGGTAATCTATCTTTGTTAAAATGTCGCCACTACTGAATTAAATAGCTACAATCGCTCCTTCTGTGCAACACGTGAGAACAAAATGACCTTCACCCTCATCCTTATTTTCATCTTAGTACTAAGCCTAAACTGTGTTTTAGTCATGATCATGAAGCTTAAACGTCAACCCAAAATTGACTTACCCCTACTGGAGTGGTTAAAACTAAGCTTCAGCGGTATCCTAGCCTTCATCTCAGATACACTGGGCGTTGGTAGCTTTGCCGTAAATATTGCTCTCGCTAAATTGTTAGGCACATTTCGTGATGATGAATTGCCTGCGGTTAATAATGGCGCACAAGTCATCCCTGGCACCATAGAGTCGCTATTTTTTATGAAATTTGTGGAAGTCGATCTCATAACCCTTATCACCCTTGTCTTAGGTACTTGCATTGGCGGATTAGTTGGCGGGTCGATCGTGAGCCGACTCAGTCAACAAGCCATTCGCCTAGCCATGATGAGCTGTTTCTTGCTCATTATGGGACTATTGCTCTCATACGAATTTCGCTGGTTACCCATCGGCGGAGAAGCTATTGAGCTTCATTCTTGGAAACTTGTTGTAGGTTTTTTTGCTATGATCGTATGTGGTGCATTAACAACCGTTGGTATCGGTTTATTTGTGATGGTCCAAGGTGTACTCTTTTTATTAGGTGTATCACCCCTGGTAGCCTTTCCTATCATGATGACCGCAGGAGCAATGCAACAACCGCTCACTACCCTCGTTTTCCTTCAGCAAAACAAGATCCCTTTAAAAAAGACATTGATTCTAAGCCTTGCTGGATGTCTTGGGGTCTTTATAACCCTACCGATATTTAGTCTTTTGACTATCACTTGGCTACACACCTTACTGATGGCTCTTTTAGCGTACAATTTTATAACCATTGGCCACAACTATTTACTAGAAAGAGCCTCTCGAAGAGCTAATTCGCAAAATGAAGTCTTAAGCGTGTATAATTAGCATCCCTTACATCATGGTTTGATAAAAACCTAGTTACTCTTCGCGTGAGACCCCAAAATGGATGAGCCTAAAAGTAAATCACAAAAAAAACGTGAGGCAGACGATTTGCAAAAACTTGGGGTTGAACTTATCGATTTACCAACAGAGAAGCTCGATCAACTGCCCCTAACCCCTCATTTAAAACAAGCCATTATCGACGCGAAAAAAATTAAAAGTTTTGGTGCAACCAGACGCCAGGCACAACTGATTGGCAAACTGATGCGAAGAGCAGATTATGAGGATATTATTTCAGCCTATAATACACTAGCATCTGAAGCAAGCGCACAGACGGCTCAATTTCATGAACTTGAAATCTGGCGAGCACGACTCATCAATGAGGGCCCAGAAGCCTTAACTGAATTTATTAACATTTTTCACCCCGAAGATATTCAATGTCTTCGCCAACTCATCAAAAAAGCAATTGATGAAGAACTCAAAGGACAGCACGCTGCATCCAGGGCGCTGTTTCGCTATATAAGGGCCTGTCAAACATGATGTATTCGCTATTTATCAGCTGCCCTAAGGGTTTAGAGTATCTACTTGAAGAAGAGTTAAAAGATATAGGACTGGGTGTTTCTCGCGTCAGCCCGCAAGGGGTGTATGGTGAAGGTTCTTTGGCATTGATTTATAAAATATGCTTATGGTCACGCTTAGCCAATCGCGTACAGCTCATCCTCTTCAGTGGACAGGCATCTAACCAAGAGGCCATCTACCAACTCTGTTATGAGTACCCATGGCCAAACGTTTTTGCTGCAGATAAAACCCTTGCTATCGAATTTCATGGCTCTTCTGCGGCCATTCGCAATACCATGTTTGGTGCACAGGTTGTAAAGGATGGAGTTGTCGATCAATACCGAGCCAATACAGGCACTCGTCCAACCATTTTACGCGATAACCCGGACATTAAGCTTCACGCGCATCTTAAAAACGACATCCTCACCGTAAGCTTGGATTTAACCGGCTACAGTCTTCATCAACGAGGATATCGAATTGAAGCAGGACCTGCGCCTTTAAAAGAAAATGTTGCGGCAGCCCTGCTGATACGAGCCGGTTGGCCCAAGCGCGCCAAAGAAGGTGCGGCACTCTTGGATCCCTTCTGTGGCGCTGGAACCATTATCATTGAAGCATGGATGATGGCAGCAAACGCAGCACCAGGTTTATTAAGAGACGATCAATCTTTTCAGCACTGGACAGAACACCAACCAACCCTGTGGAAACAAATAAGAGCTGATGCCCTAGAGGCAACAAACCCTGTGAAGATAAAAATCTCGGGCACAGATACAAGCCCCAAAGCCATCGACGCCGCCCGTGCCAATGCAGATCGAGCAGGTGCCTTTGATGAAGTCTCTTTTGACACGAGAGCCCTCTGTGCCTCAAGCCCTACTGCCGAAAACGGTTTAGTCGTTTGTAACCCTCCCTATGGCGAGCGCATGGGAGATGAAACCTCCCTGATTCCACTATACAAAGAGCTAGGTCAAACGCTCTATCAACATTTTCAAAAATGGGATGCCTTCGTCCTCACCTCTAATCCACTGCTTGCCAAAGCCATTGGGTTACGTGTAGACAAACAATACACTATTTATAATGGCGCCCTTGAGTGCAAGCTGTATTGCATTTCACTTGATGCACAGAACAAGCTTAAAACCAGTGATACAACCGTATTATCTGATCATGCTGCCATGTTGCTCAATCGTCTACAAAAAAACCATCAACATCTGCAAAAGTGGGCAAAACGCCATGAAATTAGCTGCTATCGTGTGTATGACAAAGATTTGCCAGAGTATGCTTTTGCCATCGATATTTACAATGACTATGCCGTACTCCAAGAGTATACGGCACCTAATATCATCGCAGCACACAAAGTTGAGCGCCGTGCGCTCGATGTTCTACAAGTTGCACCAACCGCTTTAGGTATGTCGCCCGAACATCTCGTAATAAAGCAGCGTAAACCGCAGAAAGGAAGCAATCAATATCAAAAAATACAACAAAAAGGCCACACCATGGTCGTTGCTGAGGGACAAGCTCGCCTGATTGTTAATTTATATGATTATTTAGATACCGGCTTATTTCTTGATCACAGGTTGTTACGCTTAACCTTTGCCAAATTACCCAAAGCAACTCGTTTTTTAAATTGCTTTTGCTACACTGCAAGTGCTAGCGTTCACGCAGCCATCGCTGGCGCGATTACGACTAATGTAGATCTATCAAACACCTACCTTGCATGGGCGGAAGATAATTTTAAGCTAAATTCAATAAATCTATTGAAGCATCAATTTATTCAAGAGGATTGTATGGAGTACTTGAAGCGATCCCGCGACAGATTTGATGTGATTTTCTTAGATCCACCAAGCTTTTCCAACTCCAAAAGAATGCATGATGTGCTTGATATTCAACGAGATCACGCCGAACTTATCCATAGCGCCATGCGGTTGCTTTATCCGGGTGGAACACTATATTTTTCTACTAACTTAAGACACTTTAAGCTCGACTTAGAACTCTCAACCGAATACTCCGTCAAGGACATTTCCGCAGACACAATTGATATTGATTTTAAAAGAAACAAACGTATTCATCAGTGTTTTATATTCCAGAATGAATAGGGAAAACTTAGTCAGCCTTCCCAGGACTAGGATGAAGGATTTCTTCAAGAGATTGTAGTTTACCGGCAACGAAAAAGATCTCAGCGGCCAAAAACAAAGGCTCATAGATAAACTCCGAGAGTTCATTGAAGATAGCTGGTCGCTTACCCTCAAAGAAATACCCGAGAAAATGCACCATACCCCCAAACAACAACAAAGCAACGAAAGACCAAAGTGCAAAAGCGGTTGGGCCTTCGTAACTGAAAAATTCAGCAATCCAGAGCAAAAATACCAATATCGGAAACAGCGCTAAACAAAGCCGCCAATTCAGCCAAAAATAATAAAAAAGTAATACCACCCCCATGATTACTGCCATATTGACATCCAAAATCCCAAGAACAACAACGCGCACAAACCCCAACAAAATCATGATAGATAAAAATATCAGTGGTACACTGATCATATGCATGTAGCGTGTTACAGGATTTTTGTGATAGTCAGCATAATTTTTTGCAAGTTCTAGAAATGTAGTCATGTCAAGCATCCTGCGTTATTCACCTATGATGAACATAACACATTCTATATAAAGGGCCAAGGCTAAGCATTCAACAAGACAAGGAGGGGGTATGATCGATCGATTTCCAATGGATACCAAACGAAAAATGGAGATAAAATGAACGTAGTCATCCTCGTTTTTGCTTATCTTCTATTTCAAATGTGTCTTGTCTGGATTATTTATCGAATACTTAAAAATCCCTCTGTTGTTGATACTTCTTGGTCAATTGGACTTATGGTCTCAGGATTAATTTACTTATGGTCAATACCGCTCACGCCCCGCACCATTTTAATTAGTGCACTTCTCATCTTATGGGCTTTTCGATTAGGAGGATATCTTTTATATACCAGAATTCTTCAAGGTCATAGAGATAAACGCTACTCTGAGTTAGCTCATCATTGGAAAATAAATCAGGCACTAGGTTTTTTTCTTAATTTCCAACTGCAAGGTTTGTTGATTTTTATCATTTCATTGATATTTCTATTGATTAGCAATTCAAACCACACCACGCTGAATTTAGCTGATGCTATAGCTATGGTACTTGTGATAATAGGCATTGTTGGCGAAACGTTAGCTGATCTGCAACTCTCTCAATTTAAACGTATGCAGAAAGGTTGCTTATGCAACACAGGCTTATGGAGATACTCTAGACACCCAAATTATTTTTTCGACTGGCTAACATGGTTAGGCTTTACTGTATTTGCGTTTCAAGCACCTAAAGGTTACCTTGGGACTCTCCCTCTCATCACTTTATACATAATTTTTACCCAGATAACTGGGCCTCTCACAGAACGCGGATCGGTGAAATCTAGAGGACAAAAATACATCGACTACCAGAAACAAACATCGATGTTCTTTCCTTGGTTTAAACGAACAATCGATTCTGAATAAACGTTGAAAAAAGACTGCTCAAACCACATAAGACAACCCCCCAGACAAAATCAATGAGCGTGATTTTCCAGGGCCAACTTGCCAGAATGGAATAGTTGGTGAAATCATAAATTCCATAGGTAACGGCGCCAAGCATGGCTCCTGTGGTAAGTGCAAGAAAATAATCACCATGGACTTTAGGAAGTACAAAATAAAGAATACCTAGTGTAATAAATACATACACAACGACGGCAGCCCACCATATCGGAGTCATTGCCTCACCTGATTTCCGAAGCAGTAAACCAATATTTTCGGCATATATGTTTTTGGCAATAGCTCCCAGCCAAATCATATCCATAATAAAAACTGAAGCAAGTGTCGCTAAAAACAAGATGGTGAGTTTCATTCGTGCTCCTTCAGTTTTAATCGGTCTGTTGATTGTGGCACAGAACATTTATCACAGACAACTCCTGCAAACTTTGTCATATGTGCCTAAAATGTCCATTTGGCCAATACGAAAACAACATTACCAACATTATGAGAGCCAGGGATGTATGTTGCGCAAACCGTTGCTTTTCGGTAGTTCACTAACACCCAGGGGAGCACCCCTGGGAAGGGTATACCATGGAAAATATCGGGTCGCTGGGTGATTAAAACAGAAAAGCCGCCACCCAAACGAGCATTTTCATTAAGATTCATAATTTTAACAAAGGCATAACCACCTGCAGGCTCAACATTTTTATGCGAATCAAGAAAAGCAAAGGCCGCAAGCGCATGCCAATCACCATCTTCATCATAATATCCTTTGCCGAAACCACCTCCCCAGGCGGCCTCATTGTATCGAGAAATTCGCTCAGGATCGTAAATAAACCGATTGTGCCACGCATAACCAGTAACATATAGCTCCGTGCTGCCTTGAGACCATATTTGATGAAGTCTCGTGCAGGCGTGTTTCGACCATGCGGGCCAATGAATACAAT
The DNA here is from genome assembly GCA_044233795.1 of Legionella sp. Classification (GTDB taxonomy): domain Bacteria; phylum Pseudomonadota; class Gammaproteobacteria; order Legionellales; family Legionellaceae; genus JBIIJL01. Next base: position 7,981 of record JBIIJL010000069.1, read on the forward strand.
GCAAACTCTCAGAAGCTGCATACGTTTGCAATGAATAAAACAACCCTAAGAAAAAAAGCGCGTATTTCATTCGTTGGAGGTCATGGTGATGAATTTCTCAATGATACGTTTTGGTGATAGCGTAATTTCAACGGCTTGTTGGCAGAAATCTTACATTGAGAAACCTGCTCACTGAGAAGGATTTTAACATGGACTTGTTCCGTAAAAAAGACATGGGCTCCTTGAGGAAAGACCGCTTGCCCCAATTGGCTGGGTAATCGTGATGAGGCATTTTTTGCCTACAGTAGGCATAACAGCACACTTTATAAATCACTTACTGAAACACCTTGGCAAGAATATAAGCAATACATCCGGCTACGGGAAGAGTAATGAGCCAGGATAAAAAAATCGTTTTAATCATCGACCAATTAATACCACCTAGACCATCGAACAATCCTACTCCGGCAATAGAACCTGTCACGGTTTGTGTGGTTGATACAGGAACACCAAGTGCTGTCGCTATAAAAATAATGACCGCGGCACTTGTTTGAGCAGTACAACCACGTAAGGTGGTTAGTGTTGTTATTTTAGACCCAACCGTTTTCACAATGCGCCAACCCCCAGTCAAAGTACCTAGACTTATAACCACCTGACAAGACACAATGATCCATAAAGGCACATAGAACTCACCAACCAACCATGTATTTGAAAATAACAAGATAGTAATGATACCCATGGTTTTTTGTGCATCATTACCCCCATGAGTAAGGCTTAAAAGAGCCGAAGAAAACAATTGCAATCCTTTAAATAAACCATCAAGACCACTTTCATGTTGATTACGCACCATCAACGACACCAAGAATGTCAGCAAAAAACCCGCCAAAATCCCAACCAATGGGGCTAGAAAAATCCCGATAACGATCTTAATCAGACCTTGTATTTTTAGGGTCGCAATCCCCCCCCGAGCAAGCGCTGCTCCAGCGAGACCACCAATCAGCGCATGAGATGAGCTAGAGGGAAGCCCGTAATACCAAGTCAACAAATTCCAAGAAATTGCGCCTATAAGTGCTGAAAAGATAAGATTTGTATCAACAATTGAAGAATCAATTAACTCAATACCAATGGTCTTAGCCACCATCAGATTAAAAAAAAGCAGTGCTGCAAGATTAAAAAATGCCGCCCAACATACGGCCTGACGAGGGGTGAGCACCCCTGTGGTAACAATGGTGGCTATGGCATTTGCCGCATCATGAAATCCATTAATAAAATCAAACAAATAAGCCATCATAAGAACTATCAGAACTAACAGTATGCTGTGGTCCATGTCTCATTTCCCTCAAGAAAAAACGCAACAGATTAATTAACGACCATCATATGTAGTAACTGCTTACTGTCATTAATTTTGAAACGATCGCCATGATACGCTTAAGCATCACAGGGAGAGTTACAGCGCCTGCCTGTTGTGCAATATCAGCATGCGCTGACTCATCTTGTTGCATTTTAGTCAAAATAGCCTTGGTTTTTAAATCATGTGGAGGAGAGCATTCTAGGTGTTTTTCTAGATGGTGCGTAACTTGACGCTCTGTTTCTTCAACAAAACCCAAGCTCCATTTGTCTCCAGCAAGACCTGCAATAGCTCCCAGCGCAAGCGAACCAAAATACCATACGGGATTTAATACGCTTGGATGGCTATTAAGCTCTTGTAAACGCTGCTCACACCAAGCTAAATGACAGACTTCCTCAAGCGCTGCCTGGGTCATTTGTGCTTTGACAGTCGGAAGCTTTGCTGTCATTGCCTGTCCTTGATAAAGCGCTTGCGCCGAAACTTCCCCCGCATGATTAACTCTCATCAATCCTGCAACATGTCGCCTCTCTTGTAGAGTAAGTGTTGCTTCTTGCAATCCTTCTGCGGGATTTTTTACGATAGATTGCCTAACTTGTGGAGTCAGTAGCGTACGAAAGGCCACATCAACTTCACAGAGGACTTGATCTAAGAAGGATAGCTGTCGCATTTGAATGGTATTTTCCGCATTGATAGTACGTTAAGGATAACACTCGGTTAAGGTTTCGCGCGAGAAAATTTTACCCACCATCCAACGGCTCAATGATAACTATTTTTTCCTGCTGCCCAAGCGCTTGAATTAAAAATGTAACCTTATCATTTGGTTTAAGATATTGATCTTCTCCCCAGGCCTTTGCACTACCGGGAGCTGAGCCCATCGAAATAATATCACCTGGATAGAGAGTAAAAAATTTACTCAAATAGCAAATCACATCTTCGTCCGAATGAATGTAATCACGGGTATTAAAATCCTGACGCAACTCTCCATTAACCCATAGCTTGACGGTCAAGT
>JBIIJL010000072.1:0-9563 GCA_044233795.1 Legionella sp.
CATCATGTATTTCATCCTTGCTCACCAAGAAGGGGCCAATTGATGCTGAATTATCAAAGCCTTTCCCCTTCGTATATTGACTATCTCCTGTTTCAAGTTGCCAATATCTATCAGATAAGTCATTGATGCAAACATAACCAAAAATATACTCTTTAGCACGGTCCTTAGAGATATATTTGCCTTTTTTTCCTATCACCACCCCAAGCTCTGCCTCCCAATCTAATTTTTTGGTATATCGTGCATAATAAATGGGGTCGCGTGCTCCACAAATAGCAGAGGAAGGCTTCAAAAAGACCACCATATCCTTATTATTGATTGGCGATATACCCATTTCTATCATATGACGCTTTGAATTAAAGCCCACGCACAATAGCTTTCCAACCAAACCCACTGGCGGACCCAAACGAATATCAGGATTTAACAGTGGTAATGTTTCTAAATTCAAGTCCCGAAGGGTATTCATCAGCGAAAAATTACCTAAACTTTCTGGGTTGACATCTTTAAGGTAAGAGGATAAATCTCGAAGCCCCCCCGCCGCATCAATAATACCTGGCCGCTCTTCACCCAAATCACCATACCTGATCAATTTCATACATTCTCCCTCAGGATTTTATGTAGATCAAAGCGTAACCAATAGTGGGTCGTTACGCATTAAGTATAGTCATGAAACATTAAATGCATAAATGCCCTGTTGTCAAATTACTCACCCAAAAAACCTTGAACACCCCTGCTTTACCGTAACTTTACGGATTGCCGTATATTTTCTGCAGGAATAGCCTGAAGAATGCCCGGAGTGGATCACAAAGGAGAGAAGCATGATAGTTTTCAAATTCCGTACCCCTCAATTAGATATGTTTGATGGTTTAAAACGATTTTTAATGGCACGCACTCCAGCTGAAATGAGCATTTTTATCCATGAAGCGCAGGAAAATCTAAGCTACTCCAACCTATTCTCATGTCCACTAATAAAAGAAACATCACTCTCCGCTCTTTCAATTTGCGTTATTCTGGGGAAAAAAGAACATATCGACTACCTACTGTCTCTAGGGTGTGTTACGCCAGAAGCAGATAATAATCTTGCATTAAGACTCTCAGCAATTAGAGGAGATTTAGCGATCACGCAAACTCTTTTACAATTCGAAGAAGTTATTAAAAGAGTCTCTGTTGATCACAATTTTCCATTGAAAGCGGCCATCTTAAATGGCGATCTTGCCCTCATGAATCATTTACTTAGATTTCAAGACATTCAACATGAGATAGCTCAAGACAACAACCATCTTTTGAGAGCCGCTGCAGAGTCTGGCAATCAACAAATTTTTGATAGTTTAATGATTTTTCCAGAGGTGCTTGCAGAATTAACAGCCTTAAATAATGATGCGCTCAATCGGGCCGCAATGGCCGGAAATACATACATTGTTGAGCGACTGCTGGCTTTCCCTGAAGTACGAGATAAATTTTTTGAGAGTGATATTCCCTTAGAATATGCCATCAAATATCGGCATACGCACATCGCCCTTTGTTTACTATTACTTGGTGCAGAAGCAACATGGGTGCGGCAGAAAATGGAGCATTATCTCGCGCTAGCGTCACAAGAAGGTCTTGACATTGTAGTTGAACGACTATTTGCCATTTATGATGAGGTCGGTGTTGGGACGCTACCTTTTTATCGCGGATTGATGTTGGCAATAAAACATGACATGCGAGAAGTCTTGAATGTCTTTTCAAGACGCCCTGAAATCCACGCATATCTTTGCTCTTCAAATCATAAAGCAATTTCTATAGCCGCATCATACGGGCGTATTAATATTTTAAACCAACTACTCAGCTATCCAAATGCCCTCAATAACTACAGCCTCAGAAACAACGAGGCGCTATGCTCTGCAGCACAACAGGGTAGCCCCGATCTCATCATGCGACTCTTGGACATTCCATCCGTTAAAGATGCTGCGTCCTCTCAAGATAATTTAGCCCTAAGACGGGCCCTTTACTATAAGAAACCAGAAGCTGCGCGCTTGCTATTACAAATAGCTGCCGTAAGAACAGACGCTCACGTAGATCTTAATTACTCCTTGAGTCAAGCAGCGCAACATGGGTTTGAAGACATCGTTACTGACTTACTCACCTTGCAAAATGTCGCAATACAAGCCGATTCATGTGAAAATTTCGCACTGGAAACCGCGGCAAAAAATGGACACCTTCGTATCGTCCATCGATTGATCACTAACCCTTGGGTAAGAGCCTCTCTGATTTCTTCTGGTTTTGCGCCATTACAAAATGCTGTAAATCATGATCACCTTGACATCGTACACTACCTTTTAACCCATCCTGAGATAAGGCCTATCTTCAATAGAAATTTCTTACTGCTCCTTCGGGGTGCGCTCTATAATAATGCACCTAATGTTGCTCGATATTTATTAAGTTTTCCAGAGGCAAAAAACTGTATCCTCGGTCACGAAGATGAGCTTCTCGTGAGTGCTGCAAGACTTGGACAAATTCCCCTCATGGATGCATTATTAAACATTAATGGGACTCGTGCTGCTTTGTTGTCCGCTGAGAGCCATGTTGTTCATTTGGTCTGTGAGCTTGGCCATGAGGAACTATTAGCTTTTCTATTAAGCGATCGTCACCTTGCTCGGCATATTGCCTTTTTTAATAATCGCGCGATGTGGCTGGCAGTTCAAAATAGCCACCTAGGTATTGTAAGACAACTACTTCAATACAGGCGAGTATGTGAACAAATTGCCGACAATAACCAGGCCATCTTGAAGGCGGCTATAGCCAAGGACAATGTTGAGATTCTTTCCCTTCTGATGGATCATCCTCATACACGCGATAAAATTGATTGGCTTGCAAACCCATTCGAATTATTAGAAATTGCAGCTCAAACTGGAAATCTCAAGATAATCCGAAAGCTATTGCAATATCCTGCGGTAAGTGAAGAGAGCTTAGTCCTTGTGCTTCATGGGCTCTGCCCCGCAGCTTCGAAAGGACACAACGACATTGTTGATAAACTTTTAGAGATAGAACACGTTCAATTGAATGCTCATTTATTTGAAAATAGTGCTCTTATTTCAGCATGCAGTGGGGGCCATTTGCGGATCGTCCAAAAGCTATTTCAACTTCCATCAGTCCGTAATCAAACAAATATAAAGGACGCTTTCCTTAATGCAATTAAATATGGTCATGATCCAGTGGTAGCTGAGCTATTACAATATGACGCTATTCAATCCCTCGTAGCCACCAATGGAAATGAGCCTCTCAGAATCGCCGCCATGCAAAATAGGCCAAGTGTCGTCAATACGCTATTACTATTCCCCGAAGTATGCGAGGGTATTCATGTTAGCGAACACATCATTTATCGGATCGCAGTAAGAGATAAGCGCATTGCAATCATTCAGATATTGCTTAATATTCCTTCAGTTCTAAATTATGCGGAAAGCTATGAACCTGGGAGACGTTATATATTCGATCATGTATGTCAGATGGTACAATCGATTCGAAAACGAAAAGAATATTTTGAAGAAACACATCAAATTGGTATGTTTGATGTAACGTTTGATGAGGCCCTAGCGTTATTTTATGCTTTAAAATATTGTATTCGAAGACGAGACCGTGGCTTTCAAACCCATATTGATCTTCTGCTATCAATCCCACGCCTTGTGTCTATCCTTCATGCAGAAATTACCCCCGGCATTCCTAACGAACTATTACAACTAGCCATACGTCAGCGCTCAAGAGAGATAATCATCCGTCTACTTGATTTCCCTGAAGTTAGACGGATAGCTGCTGCTAATCAATATTATCAGCAAGCAGATACCATAGATATCCAACGCATGGTGATGCACCAAGAATCGGCCATGATCGCGCTAAACCCGACCGAACAACAACAGCTTAATTTGCTTCAACAAAGATATCTGCCCGAGATCGACGCTCAAGGTGGCGTTGCGCGTTTTTTTATTGAACTTAATGCTGAATTAAGAAGGCGGTATGAGGAGCATCCTGCAACCATCTCTCTCCAAGGCTCTGTCATCCGGCTACCCTTTTTATATGAGGATTTTCAATCACTCAATCTGATTCCAGAAGAACAAGCCATGGCCTTGAGCGCCTATTATACGCACACCGAACATACTGCTTGTCGCTTCTTATCAAAACCAAATCGATGGATTCACCCCGAAGCCGAGTACGTTGAAGTCGACCCAGAAAACCCACACCTAAGAAATGCGAGTTTTGAGACTTATGTTCCCATGATTTGCTGCTTCTGGCGAGCAGCCGCTGATGGAACAGCCATCGGTCCGAGGGAGTACAGTCCCGAAACACGGCAAGAGTTGATTATCAAAGAGCTCGCTCTACTGGGACGCTCTCACAATTGGGATAGGTCAAGACCCATTCTTCGACCAAGCAGGCTCCCATCCGGTGAGACAGCACTGGTTTATGCTCTGAGTGCTGATGGCGGGCGCTTACAAGAAGAATTTGATGACGGAGAGGCCGACAAACCGTCCTGCAATATGGGCATCAAACAGCGTGTTTTCCGTTCACTGCAAGATCATCCGCTCTTTGAACCACTTACTGTAGAGAGTTTTGATACTGCAGTTCGTGAGCTTGTAGTTCAGCATTTTAAACAAGCTTTTCAAACCTGCTCAAATCTTCGAATGTTAGCTCACAACATTAATGAACATTGTTTTGCAGGTGTTGAGTTATCCCCTGAAGTTCTTCACCTCAACTTCAGTGAAGAGGAGATCTCTCGATTTGTGCAACAACTTAAAAATGAGCACGGAGAACGATTTGATGCTATTTTTGAACATTATGTACGGACATGTTTTAGCTTAGAGGTATCCCCGGCTCATCTGCTAAATTTTTACACAAGATATAACGTCAATCATGTGTTAGAGTTAGCTCTGCAAAATCTACCACCAGAAGAGCCAGCAGAAGCCTCTGCAAGGCCAGATAGAGCCATTGAAACCATAGATACCGTACCGCCCCCCTCTCCTAAAGCAGCTGCAGAAATAGCTCACCCTGTCCGGGTCAGCCCCAGAGAGGCAGCTGCGAATGCTGCCATGCGTCGCCTGGCTGAATCTCATGAAATAGCGGCGCTGAACCAAAATACGCTCAAATCTTTACCTTTGGCATCAGCTCCTAGTGAAAGAGAACCTAACCTCACTGTAACTGTAGCGGTATCTCTTGAGCCACTATTGGATGGCGCTCCTACGCACGTTGCAGAAGTGGAAGGTAGCGCCTCATCATCAGTCTTTTTTGAAGAAGATGAACAAGGCGCGTCAGCTGCAGCAGAAGCACCCCGCCCCGTGCAACGACCCCGCCTTCGCCGTCATAGCTGTCACTCCATATCTGATGCTCAAGGGCCGCGGACAAGTCCAAGCTGTAGCGGAGAAAATAGACTTGTTGAAACATTTTTTAGAAGAAGACATAAATCCTCCACTGACTCATCGGATCATCCAAGCATCACTTTTGTATAGTGATGCTCGATTTAAGAAACCATCAGATATAGACTTCTGGTGCAGTTTGTATACAAAATGAAGGTCATGTACCATGTATCAATGTTGGAAGCTAAAACATGGCAGAGATTGATATTGACTTATTAACACCACGCGAGCTTGAATGCGGAAAGTGGCTCGTCCTCGGGAAAACGGCGGAAGAAACCGCCGCTATCCTTGGACTATCAAGACGCACCATTGAAGATTATCTGGCCTCGATGAAGATTAAGCTAAGTTGCAGCAACAAAGTTCAGCTCGCCATTAAGCTCTTTACTCGCAACCTCGAGGATAATATCCGCTGCAAATACTGCAATAAACACCTTAACTCTTAAGGTGAAGGTGACATGTCATTTACACTCTTTTGTAAAGCATCAAGCTTTTTAGAAGAATCCGTATCAAACAATCGAAAATTCCAGTTTCCTGTATTGTATCGACTCACCATCGCCAATGCCAATGGAATAATCACACAGATCAACGTCAGCGCTGTTTTGGCAATAAAATCTTTCCAACCCCGATGATGTTGCAAAATACCTCGCGCCTTCTCAATCTCTTGGCTGCATATCTGAGCAAAGTGCTGATAATCGCACTTGTTTGGAACAGTTGGTGTAAAATAGGATTTGCCAACTGCGCTTAACTCTGTATGGAGAGCACCTGCTGCCAGTGCAGCATCTGTAAATCCATTTTTTTCAAAGTCTGCTCTTTTGCTTAAGATCTCTTGAAGTAATGTATTAAAGTGAACTTCTGCATCGATTTGCTTCTGAGTTTTATGTGGCAATGGCAAACCTTGAGGAGACAGGCTCATTGGCGAAATAACAACAGGCGCTTGCGGTATAGATGCGATCGGCGGCACGGTTATTGGAGTCGCAACGAAAGGCGCTTGCGGTATAGGTGCGATCGGAGGCACGATTATTGGAGTCGCAACGAAAGGCGCTTGCGGCATAGGTGCGCTTGAAGACGCAATCATTGGTTTAGCAAAGACAGACGCAGGGTGAGCAGAAATTAGAACCTGACCTGTAGACGTACTCCTCCAGCGCACACCCACGCTAGATGTTGCAACATAAGTGCTTAAATTTGGTCGAAATACAGCATAGCCGCGTTCATCTATTTCAACAATCTCGGAACGCTGAGGACAAAATTTTGCTGTTATATAATATTGATTAAATGGGACAATAAAAAAATTATCGTAGGCTTTGTTAACACCGGTCGGATGAGCTATCGTAAGTCTGGGGGGCGTTTCTTCGGTACTCGTAAAGTTAGTGGCAAAAGACTGGTCACCAATCGCGTTAATTATTCCCTGATTTTGCACATTATTGGTATCTCCACCCATAACATGGAGCACATCTAATCCCTCCATGTATTGTTGGTAGTCCTCAATATCTTTCCGATAATCTACACCGAACTTTAAATGAAGGTTCGTTGCCATAAGCGTTTTACCGTGTAAAGGCCCTAAATCCAGTATACGAAACGCTGTTTCCATACCACGAAATTGATACTTATCGCTTTTAAAAACACTGCGAAAATCATGATCGGTATCATATTGCAATAATGCAAGGCGTTTACGATTATAAATGGTTGCTAATGGTTGTTGAAATCTCACATCCCTTGGTGGTCGAGATTGGCCTATCACAAGAGCATAGTCATTTCTTCGCAGCATATCGCAAAAAAATTCGAAAATCCCCGGGTTTCTTGCTATGCCGGCACTGGTTAAAAAATCAACTTCTTGTAGGAAAATAATATCATCACCGGCTCTAATTTTTATCTCAAGTTTTAGTATTTGGGCGATTTTTCTTTTGTAAAACGTATCTTCAGGCTCATCATAATCAAATGGATTATTATGAAAGGCTTGTGATTTATGCTTAGCTTTTGAATGGCAACAATCTTGAAGATTCCAAGTACCTGTCGAAATAGCATAAATCGGAGCATGGTTTTGCGGGTCCATCACATCGATAATAATTGATTGATAGGCGTGATCAGACCACGAGAGATCAAGAGAGCTTAAAGCTAATTCTAAATTATGGTATGGCATACTGACCCCTTAGATTACAATAAAGCCTGTAATTATACACAAAGACATCCGTATGATCAATAAAATATGTGATTGACTATAAAGATCGACTGTATTAGCTTAGAATGTAACAAGGATTGTAACGAGCGGGGAGTTTAAACATGATTAAAAAATTTATCCTAAGTTTCATATGGATCACTGTCTGCGTAGCACAACCCTCCATCGCCAGCAAACCACTCTTCTACGGTATCGTTGCAGAAAATGCTCCAAGCCATATGCTTACCCAATTTCGTAAAGCTGAAATGCATGCCATTCAGGCAGCCATTCGCGCGCCGGTTAAATTAATGGCCTTCAAAAGCTACAAGGATGAGCTTGTTGCCGTTAAAAAAAACCCCAATATGCTAACTTTTTTGTACGCAAAACAAGTGATTATTCCAAGTATTGCAAAGCTACATAACTGGGTAAAAATTGCTGAAGTGTTAGCGCTTGACCCTGATACCCACCGCTATAGCAATACGCATCGAGCTTATTTAATTACGGCCAAAAATTCGACTATAACCAAATTAGATGACCTATCTAATAAAACCATCGTGTTTTACAACACAGAATCTGCAAGCAATTACATTGCTATTAATCAAGTGTTAGCTGACAACGATGTAAAAAATGTCCACTGGGTTAAAGCCAAGAATGCAGAGCAGGCATATGGCCTTGTTGCCTCAGGAAAGGCAGACGCAGTGAGCTCATGGCAATATCTCTTTAGCACCAGCAAGCTAAAAGATAGCTTTAAGATTATATATGTTATCAACCAGTTACCCAACCCAGTACTGTATGCAAATTCTAATCATCTAAGTGACGACGACATCCATAAGGTAAAAACAGCACTCCTTCACTTAGGCTCGAAAAACCATGTCAATTTTACTTATGGGTAACGCCCACGCTCACTTAATCATACTACTTGTTGTAATCTCTCAAGCGCATTACTGGCTGAAATTCGATCACCTGCGCGCGCTCTAATGCATTTATCAATAATGGGACCAAAAAAAGAAGATCTTGGGTAAACTGGTTCAGTTGGTACGCCAAAAAAAGCAGTTTTACCTACTCGTTTTTTTAGGATTTTTTGATCAGCAGTAAACTCTTGAAACGTCCCTTGAATGATCTCTTGTTGCGATCTGTTGGGGCGCTTAGTTGTTGCGATTTCCCATAGGATAAGCCCCAAACTGAATATATCTGCTTTTGGCTCATAGTTATCACTCCGAAGGACCACCGCATTAACAACCTCGGGCGCCATATATAACAATGTTCCGCCGACCAAGCCCTCATGTAATTTAGATGATATTTTCCCAAAAATGGGGATTGTAATTTCATCAACTTGTCTTGCGATACCAAAGTCGCTAATTTTAACTGCAACCGAAGGATCGTCATCGAGCCTATCAACCAAAAGATTATCAGGCTTTAAATCTTGGTGAACAATAGCCGCTATGGTAAAAAACGTCGAACTCAATTTATGCAAATGGGCAATCCCTGTTGTCATTTGAATTGCAATAGACATCTTGGTTTTTGATGACAGACGAGGCTTCTGGTCTAGTAAATCCCGTACTGTCCCGCCCATCAATTCCATTAATATCCAGAGCTTTCCACTGACTTCAACCTCCCCTAGGAATTTGATAATATTAATATGTGGGTTGGCTCTCTTTAAAAGCGTAATTTCACTTGCTTGAAGTTCATTGTACTCTTTGCTTGCTGGTATTTTAACAGCCACAGGTCTGTGGTCGAGATGATAGCAACACACCGTTCCAAAAGCGCCTTTTCCAAGAACTTTGTTTGGTCCTTCCAATATACGACCATCAGGTAGTCTAATCTTTTCATAGGGAGGTCGCGAGGAATTTAAAATATAGCTTCGATAAATAGCAAGACCAATAAGTCCTATACCTAATAGAGTCAATAACATTAGAATGTCGCGCGTCAATTATCTTTGCCGGTTGACGACAATTATCTTTGCCGGTCACCCATAAAAAAAATTAGTTACTTTTCCCTCCTGATATCAAGTTATTATTTTTCTGCTTAGAGTA
>JBIIJL010000134.1:0-3008 GCA_044233795.1 Legionella sp.
AATAGCGTAATTAACACCGACATATCGATTCCACCACCTTGCTGGTTTTCAGCAAATGGTGTTTCAAAATAGTAGCCTAAATGCTCATGCCAATGTGTATCAAGCAAATTTGTTATGTGGTGTGCTTTATCGTTGTAATAAGCTGCGGCTTTTGGGTCTGCCAGACGCTCGGCTAATATAGCTCCGTTCAATAAAGCTGAACGTTGCATGAGTCGTACAGAAAAATGATTCCCCCGAAGCTCTTCCCACATGTTGACTGAAGGTTCAGACCATAAACGGGCACAATACTCTAAATTAGCTTTCAATAAGCTCGTGGGGCTAGCATTATATATTTTCGATACCAGTGATTTATTGATCTTATTATCGAGAAAAATAGTTGCAATTTTGGTTAAGGCAAGCGCTTGATAGGCAGAACCTGCTATTTGAGGTCGTCCCCAAGCGCCAGTCCAAAGTGTTCCATCAACGTTAAATTTAGGTTCTCCTAGAACATCGACACCATTGAGCCAAGGTTGGGACTGAATTTTTTCAACAAAGTCGAGATAGCTTACTAGAATTTCTAGATAATAAGCCTTCTTTTTTTTATCAGTAGATGCTAGATATAGATCAGCAATGGTGCTAATTGTGATAGCCCCGTCACGGGTCCAGTAAAAATAGTAGTTCTGGGTAAACTGATTATTGGGTATAGCTGGAGATGCAATCACTACACCAGGCATCGCTACCGTCACACCGTCATTTTCTACTCTGGTTAAAGGGTTTGTCGGTGTAGCAATATTCTTCAATAAATTATTTGTAACTGCCTCAATGTCATCAGTAGAAATTGAAAAATTTGGGGCCTTTTTGTTCATCAGAGAAATCCCTCCTCAATATTGAAACATGGTTGAACCCATCAATGGTCCGAAATACGCAGTTGCAAATCTTTAAGTATGTTTTTGTAGTTAATGTAGGCTGAGTAAGGATCATTATAAGGACTAAAATATTTGTGTACATCCCCATCAGAAAAATACTTGGTGCACATATAGTAAAAATGATCGGAGGTAAGTAAAGATCGCCAACAAGCAATCAAATTTTCATTGTTTGTCTTTTTTACTTGTTGTTCTAATGCAAATACGGTTTTTAATGCATCTTCTTGTAATTCATTACCACGCCAAGCACTTAGGTCACGTTCCATATCTGCCCAGGAATAAAATTCATGAGAACCCAACTCAGCCTTTGCAGGATAGCGTTGAATAGCCTCACAAGGAGTGCAAAAATCAAAATCAATGTGTTGTAAAATGCACTTTGGCAAAGCTTCAAGAAATTTAAAAATTCCCTTATCCTCCCATTGATGTTCACCAAACGTTTCATAATCCATAAATAGATTGATAACCTCGCCATTTCCGGCGATTTGGTGTAGCCATGAGGAAAATTTCTCTGCCATTAGTGGGTGCTCCACCCAATGTGGGTCTGAAAACCGAAAAGCTATATCGTCAGAGAGCTTATAATTTCGTAATAACAGTTTAAGATCTTTTGTTCCTGCAGCATGATAGACAAAATTAGCACTTCGCCAACTTAGTATTTTTTCAGCACCTTCTGCCAGGATAGTTTTATAACCCAAAGATTCAATTAATTGCGCCAGTGCATTATTATAGATAAGTTCGGTGTTACGAAAAGTTGTTGATGCTTGGCCAAATTCCTTACTCATAAGTTGATGATGTTGCTCTACCTGTGCTAAAAACTCTTCAGGAGAAAATAAAAAGCTTAAGCTGTGGTAATAAGTTTCGTTTAGTATTTCGACACAGCCCGTATTTACTAAACGCTTAAAAGAATCAAGCACCTCAGGACAATATTTTTTAAACTGCTCAATGGCAACGCCGCTGATGGAATAAGATACTTTAAAACGCCCCTCATGTTGTTGGATTAACTTTAATATCAGAGCATTCGTAGGCAAATAACATTTATTGGCAACTTTGGTCAAAATAGCTTTATTCTTGTCATCGTCTTTGTAGTATGGTTGTTTTCCAATATCAAAATAACCATAAGTACGAAGCCTATGCGGTTGATGTACTTGAAAATAAAAGCATACAGAAGGCATATCAACCCCGAAATCAAATTGTTCATCACTGATTGCAATGTAACATAAGCTTAAGCTATTTTCTCTTGATATTGGCTAGAAGATAGAATGTTCTGAAGCTAAGTCGACCATAGTTTAACGCCGCCTAATACCCCTTCAATATTATTTGAAATTTTTACATTTTCAGGTAATACAAACGTAACTTTTTTTGCATATCCCCCACCTAAATATAAATGGTGATAGTTAAAAGTTTGTTGCCACAAAGCAATTGCATGTTGTAAGTAGGTATTCCATTTTGCCTTACCATGTTCTTTATAGGCGGCCTCACCTAAAAAATCTTCATAGGTTTTATTATCAATAAAAGGATGATGAGCCAATTGCAAATTAGGAATGAGCTCACCATTTATAAAGAGGGCTGAACCAACACCAGTTCCTAAAGTGATGACCAGTTCCACTCCTTTCCCACAAATATCACCCATTCCTTGCACATCTGCATCATTGGCGACACGAGCAGGCTTTCCTGTGATATGTTCCAATTTTTTTTGTAAATTCTTGCCCAGCCAAGAAGGATCTAAATTATGTGCAGTATTCACGATACCATCTATTATCACCCCGGGGAAACCTGCAGATACGCGATCAAATGAGACAGCTTTTTGCTGCTCGTGAATCATTTTTTTTAGCAATTCGGTAAGTTTTACATATGTGGCAGGGTGGGGGGTAGGTTCTCTTTTATATTCAGTTTTGGTATGACCATTATTATCTAAAACAAGCATTTTGACACCCGTACCACCAATATCAATACACAAGGTCACGAGTGTTGATAATTGATTGCCCGCTGCTTGGTCAATATACCAAACCGCATTTTTAATTAAGATTGCGGGATATTTTAATGGGTTGTTTTTATTTTCTATTACTTTTTTTAATGCAGAGGATTTAGTTTCACCTTCCACCAAAAAGG
>JBIIJL010000056.1:0-14710 GCA_044233795.1 Legionella sp.
CCTAACGATTCCACCCATAAGCTTGCTACCAATGTAGGCGTAGGTGGGCCTTCGATATAACTTTTAACCAACGCTGAAAAAGGCATCAGAGATGCCGTATGACCATTGTCACCCATTCCAAGATAGGTAATATCAAAAGCCGGCCATTGAAACTCTTGTAAGTGAAACAATGCACGCAAGGTTTTTTCATACTGTTGGGCACTTTCCTCAGCACTTGCTAATTCTGTCGGAATAGGGAAGATGTTATCAGTCGGAATACTGACTTTAGAAAACAAGAATTTATGTGCTGTATAATAATTACTTTGCGGATGATCCAATGGAACATAGCGCTCATCGCCAAAGAAAAACCGAATTTTATCCCAAGATATCTTTTCTTTAACGTGGGTTAGTGCATCAAAAAAACTCTTCGGGGTATTTCCTCCTGACAACACAACATTGCAAATCCCATTTTGTTCGATAATTTTTGCCGAACGCATCACAAAATCCTCTGCTGCGGCATGAAATAAATCTGTCGCGGTAGAAAATAGTCTAAGAGACTCTGCTGCTGATGCACCTATTATAGAATCCATTGCCGACCCTCTGATGCTAATAAGTCAAGAGATGCCTGAGGCCCCCAAGATCCTGCTATATAATTAGGAAAATTACGAGGAGTTAAAGCACTCCAAACATCTAATATTGGTTGCACAATGTCCCATCCGGCAGACACCAATTGTTCATTCGGAAACAATGTGTGATCACCTTTGATGCAATCATATAATAATGTTTCATAACCAGTTGAGTTAGAAACACCAAAATAATCTTTATATTTAAAGCTCATATCAACTTTGTCAATTCGCATCTCAGGGCCTGGAATCTTAGCAGAAAATCGAAAAGAAACACCTTCATCTGGTTGCAACTGAATGTGTAATAAATTACTTGGAATATGTAGATTTTTTATATTTTTAAATAGTACTGATGAAGGAGCTTGCTTAAATCGAATGACGACGTCACTTGTGCGGCGTTGCATCCGCTTGCCCGTGCGAATGTAAAACGGCACGCCCAACCAGCGCGAGTTATTAATGTTAATTTTCATTGCGATAAATGTTTCCACACTAGAGTTTCGAGAAACATTTGGCTCAGCATTGTAAGCTATTACCTTTTGTTGGTTGATTGTTCCTGCATTATACTGTCCACGCACGGCATATTTTAATACTTCTTCAGGCGTTAAACGTTGAATAGCGTGAAATACTTTCTCTTTTTCATTTTGAATATCTTCAGCGTCAAAGGACACAGGAGACTCCATCGCGATTAAACTTAATACCTGGAAAATATGATTGGGTACCATATCACGCAAGGCCCCCGTATGTTCATAATAAAGACCGCGCAATTCTACTCCCAATGTTTCTGCAACGGTGATTTGTACGCTATCAATATAATTTCTATTCCAAAGCGGTTCAAAAATACCATTAGTAAAGCGCAGGGCGATAATATTTTGGACGGTTTCTTTCCCCAAAAAATGGTCAATACGAAACAGTTGCTTTTCTTTTGCGACCGATAACAACATTTGGTTAAGTTGCTTTGTAGAAACAACATCTCTTCCGAAGGGTTTTTCAATTACTACGCGTCGAAAATAATCATCACCTTCATCTAACAAACCTACTTTACCGAGTGAGGTGGTAATTGGACCAAAAAATATTGGTGGGACTGCCAGATAAAACAGAACATTTTTCCCAAGGCTTTTTTTACTAAGGGCAGCTAAGCTTTTTTTGAGCTCAGTGAACACATCAATACTCGAGAAATCCCCTTGAATGTAGTCAATGGAATCAACTAATGATAGCCCAAATTTTTGCGATTCTGGATTTATCACAAATTGCTTGATGTCTTCTTTTAAACGAGTGCGTAACGTGCTGTTGGTAAAGCTCTCCCCGCTGACCCCAATAATATGAAAATGCTTATTAAGTAACCCTGCACCACCTAGATTACAAATTGCAGGTAACAGCAACCGTTTGGTTAGATCTCCAGTCAAACCGAAGATAACCAAGGTAAGCGGATCGCTCGGTTTTGGCAGGTTTGTCTCCAATTCATCCATTGATTTAATTCCCACTTTTTAGTTCAATATGACCGCCAAATTTATAACGCATGGCCGATAATACTTTCTCAGCAAACGTATGTTCTTCGCGCGAGCGAAATCTTGTGTATAAAGCTGCGGTAAGTACTTCGGCGGGAACGGCTTCTTCAATAGCGGCATTTATTGTCCAACGTCCTTCTCCTGAGTCTTGTACATAGCCTGAGTATTCAGATAAGTCAGGGTTTTCAGCGAGTGCCATAGATGCCAAATCTAATAACCAAGAACCTACAACGCTACCACGCCGCCACACTTCAGCTATCTCGCCTAAATTGAGTTGATAGCGCCTATCTTCAGGAATATTATTTTCTGCAACACCTCTAAAAATATCAAAGCCTTCTGCATAAGCTTGCATAATCCCATACTCAACACCATTATGGACCATCTTCACAAAATGCCCAGCACCAACTGGACCACAATGTAGATAACCATGCTCAGCTGTGCTCTTAGGGTTGAAATGAGGCGTGCGAGTAATGTCACCTAGGCCGGGAGCTAATGTTTTAAAAATAGGCTCACAATGATCAAAAGCTGTCTTTTCCCCACCAATCATCAAACAATATCCTCGCTCGACACCCCAAACACCACCGCTGGTGCCAACGTCAATAAAGTGAATGCCTTTTTGAGATAACATCTTTGCGTGTCGAATATCATCTTGGTAAAACGAATTGCCTCCATCTATGATAATGTCCCCAGCACTAAATGAATCGGCTAACGATTGAATACATTTTTCAGTGGGCTCTCCTGCAGGAACCATCACCCAAGCTGTTCGGGGGGCTTGTAACTTTTCTGTGAATTCTTTGATAGAATGAGCGCCTGTCGCGCCAAGTTTTGCAAGCGCATCAACGGCTTGGGGGTTGACATCATAGACTACGCAAGTATGCCCATCACGCTGTAGACGTGCCACCATATTTGCACCCATTTTACCTAGACCTATCATACCAATATTCATGATTGTACTCCGACTAAGATGTCTTGAATGATCGACTTTAATTGAGTTAATCCCGTTTTTATATCCTTACCTAAATGAACACGGACTAAACGTCTATCTCGTTTCACCAACTCTTCATAATCTGCTATCGCTTGTGCATTAATCACAAAGCCAAATGTATATTTATGATCTGGGACCGCTAAATCATCCTCATGATCAGCGGTTAACTGGATGAATACGCCGGTGTTAGGGCCCCCTTTATAAGCTTGTCCTGTAGAATGCAAAAACCTTGGACCAAAACCTAGGCAAGTTGCTACTTTTTTGTTATCTCGTATTAACACACGGATTTCTTGTAAGATGAGATGGTGTTCATCTGACATCTCAATAAAAGCTGCTAAATCTACATAATCGCCTGTTTGAATTTCTGACAATAAAGAGCGTAAACAGTTGAGCACCGTATCACTTTTTGCTAAAGCTGGCTCAGTGGGGGCAAAAACAGTCAAACCGCTATCGCTGCATAACGGTGTTTCTTGCGGTATCGCCCCATCCTTATCAAACGCTGCTGCTAGTTGTAAGGCTCGTAATTTAGCTGACTCAACATCAGGTTGATTGAACGCATTGATACCAATCACACTGCCGGCAACTGCTGTTGCAATTTCCCATTGAAACAATTGTTCAGCTAAACGTGATTTATCGGCTAAGTGTAAACGTACTACAACATGACCTGCTTTTTCTAAGGTATCGACTGCCTCATCTTGCGCAGTATCGGGCGCTGAATCCAAACGAATATATGCAAATATGCGATCTTTCCCATAACAACTGGGTGGGGCGATAGGTTCATTATCTACAGGAATTAATCCCTTACCTACTTTACCTGTTGATTCGGCTAACAATTGTTCAAGCCATGCGCCTAAGGCAAGAATTCCTGGGGACGTAATTAAGGTAACTTTATTTTTGCCCTGATTTGCACATGCTCCGAGAATAACGCCTAACATAACCCCAGGATTATCTGCAACATCAGTATGAGCGCAGGCTTGCATCATTGCTTCAGCATGTTGCAAGAAATCTACAAGACAAATCCCCATCAAACCACCGGGCACCATACCGAAATTTGATAGTGCTGAATAACGACCACCAATAGAAGGAAAACCAAAATAAGTAGCTCTAAAATTTTTAGCTGTTGCCAAAGCATTAAGTTTTGATC
The DNA here is from genome assembly GCA_044233795.1 of Legionella sp. Lineage (GTDB taxonomy): Bacteria > Pseudomonadota > Gammaproteobacteria > Legionellales > Legionellaceae > JBIIJL01. The sequence goes on from JBIIJL010000056.1 coordinate 4,237, forward strand.
CAGGATCTGTTATTACAATAAAACGGTCACCTACATCATCGCGATTTAATATGTGTTGTAAACGTTGATTAAAATATTGTTCAAAAATATTGGGTTCTAATGTAGTGCCCGATTTACTGGAAACAATAAATACCGTTTTGCTAAGATCAAGTTTTGCCTCGATGTGTTTGATTTGTAGGGGATCTGTAGAGTCTAAGACATGCAATTGCGGATAGCCCTCAAGTTTAGGAAATGTACTGGCAAGCATCGCCGGACATAAACTCGATCCCCCCATACCTAACACCACAACATGTTTGATTCCTTCAGCTTGCAGCTCGCTTGCAAGTGCATTAATTTGGGCTACTTGTTTTTGTTCAACGTCTGCTATGTGTAACCACCCCATCCAATGATTTTCATCGGTATTTGTCCATAAAGAGCTTTTCATATCCCACAAACTGCTAACCTTTTTATTACTTTGCCAATTAGCTATTTCTTTTGCAATGTCAGCTTTATTTTCGGGGGCGCTGAATTTTACAGTATAATGAGAAGCAGCCGATGTCTTTTCATTGAATCCGATGCTTGCCTCATAATCCTTTTTCTTTTGAGCTACGGCACTTAACAAATCCTGAAATGCTTCATCGAATAACTTAATACCTTCATCTAGTAAGGTTTTGGTAGCCGCTTCTAAAGAAATGCCAAAGCGCTCTAATGTTTGTAAATCAAGATAAGCTTCAACTAAACCTTGTTCTAGCGTTCCTGAAGCCGCTTTACCGTGGTCACGAAAAGCATTCATGGTTTGTGGCGGAATAGTATTCACGGTTTCAGGTCCAATTAAAGATTCTACATACATGACATCAGAGTAGATTGGATTTTTAGTGCTCGTGCTGGCCCATAGTAAGCGCTGAGATTGTGCCCCTTGAGCAACTAGAGACTTTTGGCGTGGGGTTTCTTTCATTGTCTTAAAATGTTGATAGACTGTCTTTGCATAAGCAATAGCAATCTTACCCTTAAGTGCTAAAAGCTCTGGGGGTTTATTTGCAGCTGCATCAATTTCGCTATCAATTAGAACATCGAGACGGCTTACAAAAAAACTAGCCACGCTTGCAACGTGATCAATGGGTTTTTTCGCTTGTATTCTTCTTTCTAATCCCTCCATGAAGGCATCAGCTACTTTTTGGTAGGCCTCAATTGAAAATAACAAAGTTACATTAATATTAATGCCCTCTGAGATTAGCTCACGAATAGCTTCAGCGCCTTCTGATGTGCCGGGTACTTTGACCAGTAAATTAGGGCGATTAACTGCGTGCCAGAGTCGTTTTGCTTCGATGATCGTCCCTTGAGTATCATGTGCTAAATCTGGAGGTACCTCCATGCTGACATAGCCGTCAGTTTTATTTGTCTTATCATAAATGGGTCGCAAAATATCAGCGGCTGCTTGAATATCGCTAATTGCACATTGCTCATACATCGATTTAATTGATACATCAGCTTTTTTAAAGAGTGACAGCATCGTGTCGTTATAATCCGTGCTGGCAGCAATAGCATTCTTAAAAATTGAAGGATTGGAGGTGACACCGGTTATTCCATCTTCTTTGACGAGTTTTGCCAATTGGCCACTACTAAGAAGGCTTCGACGAATAAAATCTAACCAAACAGATTGTTGACAAAGACCAAGTGCTTGCAATCGACTCCTTTCCATAATAATTCCTTGTTTAAACGACATTATTTCTTTTCAACTTCGACTATATCAATTTGCCTTACTCTGATTTGAAAATCAAATTTTGCTAAAGTTGATTAGTTATGTTTTTTAATTTGTGCTTTTGCTTCTGCAATTATATGTTCAGGCTCAAAACCAAATAATTTTTGAACATCTTTAATCGGGGCTGAGCGTCCAAAGGTATGCATACCAATTGAACTGCCCTCACTGCCCACATAGCGCTCCCAACCAATGACGCTTGCTGCTTCAACTGAAACGCGCGCTTTGAGCTCAGGGGGTAGTACGCTATCTTTATAGGTTTGGGATTGGTTCTCAAACAACTCGAGTGAAGGCATGCTCACAACGCGTGCTGCAACGCCTTCATTTTTTAATTGTTCATAAGCCTTTAAACATAAAATCACTTCACTACCAGAAGCTAGTAATATCACTTGTGGTTTTGTACCTTTACAGTCTGCTAAAACATAAGCCCCTTGGGCAACACCTGATGCACAAGCATATTGTGATCGATCAATTGTAGGTAATGCCTGGCGGGTTAAAATTAAGGCACAAGGATGTCGTTTGAATGTTAGTAAGGTCCGCCAAGCTTCGGCGACTTCGTTTGCATCTGCTGGACGAATGAGCACAAAATTGGGAATAGCACGGAGTGAAAGAATTTGTTCAACTGGTTGATGGGTAGGGCCGTCTTCGCCCAAATCAATAGAGTCATGTGTAAAAATGTAGATTACCGGAATCTCCATCAATGCTGATAAACGAATTGACGGTTTAGCATAATCACTAAAAGTTAAAAAAGTAGAGGCGAAAGGACGTATTTTACTTAATGCTAAACCATTACAAATTGCAGCCATCCCATGTTCGCGTAACCCAAAATGCATGTTACGCCCAAGAGGCGCTGAGGGTGTTAAATCACCAGCACCTGCAAAATTAAGTAAGGTTTTGGTCGAAGGTGATAAATCTGCGGAACCCCCATTGAGCCACGGGATTTGTTTTGCCATGGCATTTTGTACAAGATGGGAAGCATCTCGACTGGCAATCCCTTTAGCATCGGCTGGGAATGTTGGTAAATTTTGGTCATAATTATCTGGAATTTCACGTTGTTGCATTTGATGTATCATTTTAGCTTGTTCGGGATATTTCTTTTCATATGCCTCAAACAATGTTTTCCACTGTTGATGTAGGCTTTCCCCGCGAGTCCCTAGTCCCTTTTTAAAATGTTCAATAACGGCATCAGGCACCAGAAAATGCTCATCTTCAGGCCAGCCATAAAATCGTTTAGCTAATCGAATTTCGTCTTCACCTAATGCTTCGCCGTGGGCGGCGGCTGTATCTTGTTTATCTGGCGCTCCATAACCAATATGGGTGTCTAGAATAATGAGAGTAGGGCGTTGAGCTTCCTTAAGCGTAGCCATATAAGCCTGTTGTAACATTTTTAAGTCATTGACATCGGTGACATGCAATACATGCCATCCATAAGCATGAAAACGCTCGGCAACATTTTCTGTAAAAGTAATGTTTGTTGATCCTTCAATGGTGATATGATTATTGTCGTAAACCCAGCACAAATTGGATAGTTGCAAATGGCCCGCCATTGAAGCTGCCTCTGAACTAACCCCCTCCATTAAACAACCATCTCCGCAGAAAGCATAAACACGGTAGTTAAATAGTTCAAAACCGGGACGATTAAAAAAATCACCTAGCCATCGGCTTGCGATTGCCATACCTACACTGTTGGCGACTCCTTGCCCTAGTGGCCCTGTGGTCGTTTCCACACCTGAAGTCCAACGATATTCAGGATGGCCTGGGCAAAGGCTATCTAATTGGCGAAAACGCTTAATATCATCTAAAGGCACTGCTAGCTGACTCAAAACTTCATATTTCTCAGTAACCGCCTTAACTTGACTTAAGTGCAACAGAGAGTAAAGCAACATGGAGGCATGGCCATTGGAAAGAACGAATCTGTCGCGGTTAGGCCAAATTGGATTGTTGGGATCATAGTTTAAGAGGTTTTGCCATAAATAATACGCGGCAGGTGCTAATGCCATGGGCGTGCCTGGGTGGCCCGAATTAGCTTTTTGTACGGCATCTGCAGATAATGTTCGAATGGTGTTAATAGCAATTTGTTCAATACTTCCTGTGGGTTGTTTATACATGATGGTTCTTTTCCTTTTCTTCCAAGGTTAATAGCCAATTGACTGCTTCAGTAAGTGAATTTGCAGTAAAGTCTGCAGGTGGATTAGGATCAGGCTCACTATAGTGTCGGTCAATCCATATGGTTTTTTTGCAGCCTGCGTTTTGGCCTGCACCAACGTCGCGAAAGCGATCGCCAATCATGTAGCTTTTTTTAAGGTCAACATGGTATTTTTTTGCACCATCAAGGAGAAGGCCGGGGTTGGGTTTGTAACATGGACTGGCTTCATTAGGAGACATGCACAAAAAAACATCATCAAGAGGAAGTTTTTGGCGTAATTTGGCTACAATTGCATCGACATTGTCTTGAGTCATGAGCCCTCGTGCAACATCTGGTTTATCAGAGACACATAGCAAGAGAAATCCGGCATTTTTCAAGCGTACCAATGCGGGTTTTACTTCATGAGCAATGACGAGTGCTTCGACTGTGGTAGGCGAATAAGCCTTGCCATTTCGAACAATGGGCTCATTAATTACCCCGTCAGAATCTAGAAACACCGCCTTATTTTCCATGAAGATCACTCCAAAGCGATTAAGCTATGCCGTAAGTATAGCAGGCTCTTTGCAAAGTAATTTTAGGGACGTTACCTTAGAAAGCTTGTTCATACCCGAGTTCCTTAAAATAGACCCATCTGATATGCTGGTATTTTTTATAAATATGTGAGGTATCCATGAACATATCTATGTACAACGCATCTGTGCCAGTTTTCAAACAACTTCTCGAAGCCTTGGGCGTTATCTTAATTAAATCTACGAGCACGATAAGCAAGGAGGTGAATCCAGAAACCTTATTGCATGCAAGCTTATTCCCAGATATGTTTGATTTTACGCGGCAAGTTCAAATTGCAACTGATTTTGCTAAGGGAGTAACAGCGCGTTTAGCCAATCAAGAAGTTCCTATTTATGAAGACAATGAAACAAGATTTGAGGAGTTACAAGCTCGGATTGCTAAGACAGTTGAATTTATCTCGAGTTTTACACCTGAGGAAATTAATGGCAGCGAAGGTTTAGAGATTGTATTACGGCCTGGAACACCAAAAGAGAAAAAACTAAACGGACAATCGTACCTTTTACACTATGGATTGCCCCAGTTTTTCTTTCATGTCACAACAGCTTACGGTATTTTGAGAAATCATGGCGTTGACATTGGAAAAAAGGATTATATGGGCAATTTCTAGGGATAATAGAGTTCGTTACAGTACCCTAAGAATCAACATTTTTCCCAAGATATCTTGGGATGTTCACAACTCGCCCTTAGAGTTCAACAATCCTAGCCTCGTCAATCTTTCCTGACGATTAAGTATGGTGAATCTGTCTTGTTCATTGTCTTGAAAATATGATGCGATTTAAAAGAAAAGTTAGAGGCACTAATAAAATAGCGACCCATAGTGGAGCAAAGGCTATGGAAAATCCAAATCGTACGATAAATTCTAATGCAGCCGCACCTATCAAATATTGCAACAAATAGATGAGAGGAAATGCTAAAAACGTATCTATGGAGATAGGCCTTTTAAAGACAATAATATTCATAAAATAAAGAGCAATAACAGACATGGCGTAGGATATTAAATAGGCATATTGATAGTAAATATAATCATTTAAGAGCACGTATAGTCCAAACATGAGCACCGTACTTAGTGAGCCTGATAGTGCAAAACCGAATAGTTGATGTCTTACAAGGGGCGTTATTAATTTCATTTTATCACCAAAATTAGCCGATTTTGTTTCTTCAATAATCCATCCGAGCAGTTCATTCATAGATGAGGTGAACGCAAAAAGTGCAGGACTTATGCTGATGGTATTCTTTTAGTATAGATGGTTGCAAAAAGAAGCGCTTTAATAGTGATTGTATGCGCCTAAGTATTTTTCTTACAAAATCAATCTGTCCTAGAGCAAGGTGCACTTGCCTAACAGAGAGCTAAAGATTGTCTATACTGTATAATATATGGTCGTTAGGTGTTGGCATGTTTGTCGATGACTTGATTAAAGCATTTCTGGAACATGAATCAGTTAAGCCCAAGCTCAAAAAATTAGAGCAACATATTGTTAAAAAAATGGAACAAGCCAATCAAACAGTCCATATTCAAGATTTAGTCATACGCCCATCTTTTGATCGACGATTTGGAGAATCAGGTCGTCATACTAATACCTATACACAATCTGCTGAAGAACGTCTTCGAGCACATATAGCCATGTTATTTCGCCTCGTCAACGAACACCATCGAGCATATAACTGTGAGAAAGAAGCCGAAGATAAGTATCACCTGAAGGAGGGTATGGAAAATTGTGTGACAAGGCTCTCTATGCCTGAGTTTTCGCTATACACTCAAACAGAGCTTACCCTGGAGCAGTTTTATGACCTAAATCGTGATGTTTTCGAAATGGCCGTGACGCTTGAACCCAATGTCCACGTGTTGCTCAGTTCATTTGCAGTCAAAGACGATTTGGGAAAATTGCAGAATTTCTCCCTATTTGTCGAGGGAGGAACGCCCCCCACAATTCATCCTTTTGCTAAAACAACAGCATCAATGATTGATGTGGATTACCACAAACCAGCAGGTATCTTTTCTCAGCAAGATCTAGGCATGAAACCCACCTTTCAAGCGGATTTCGTCGCCTCAACTCAGGATACAATCATCACCACAGGAAGTGTATTTGAAGTGAGCACAGCAGGTGGGGCAAGCTACACACAAGCCATTGATGTTTGCCTAGATCATGCCTTTGAGCACAGTAAAGAACTTTTGTTGCGTCGAATCCTAGGCGATGTCAATCCTAATGAACTATTGCCCGAACAAGTTGAACAATGCATTACTTCAAATTATATTAACTTATTTGATACCGCTATTGTCGCAAGTACGGTACTTCATGCAGATCCTCATTACGCAACGCTGGGAGACTTCCAAGAACATCCCTTAAGGCCAGAGATAATGGCGCGGGCTTTACCCCCAGATTATGCGCACTGTTCCATAACGCCGTCAGCCACAGGATATCTACTCAGTAATCCAGCTTTTGGTTCTGATTGCAAGATTGATGTCCTAGCAAAGCGGCCTGCTGCGCATTACAAACCTATAATAGCCGCAGCAGTTAGGGCACACAATCACCGTGCTTGTCAGCATCTCTCGTATTCAGCAAAACAATCACATGTTGAAGGAAGCGATATTATTCACAGGTTGAATGAGGGCCAATCTCTCTCCAAGGCGATTGATACGCTTGAGCAACACTTACTAGAAAAATGTCGACCAGGATTTTGGCAAAAACTATTTCATACTGAAGAATATCAACAAAAATTAGCCGCTATTATTATCATTCACACAAGTTTTTCAATGATCAAAGGTGCGATAAAAACACAGGGCGAAGCCGCTATTTTCATGATTCGCCCTTGGAAAAATGATCTATGTCTAAGATTAAATTTCTCAAGCCCAACAACAATTCCCTCCTCTTTAGCCACAGGACTTGTCCAAGATGTTAAGGAAGCTATTGACGAGGGATTACAAAAACAAACAGGAATTGAATTTGAAGAGCCAGTTACATCAAAGAGAAGCCCATCGAAGAGATGATCTTGCACCAGAGAAAAAATTATTTAGAAAGAGATGTTGTCATCAGTTTATAGCTCCAGCAGAATAGCTTTTTTACTCACGGAAAGCCCAATGAAATGGCGTAACGCTTAGTCGTTATTAACGTTGTGTATTTCAACAACGGTATCTTCTTGACTGGTTAGTGCAGGATGACGGCATCATACTACTCGAATGCCTAGTACGTGATGCCCATTTTATGATGCCATGTCCGTGGATGAATTGTAGCCAAACTGATGTAAATAGGGTTATTGATTTGCTGCTAGTTTTTTTTGATTTATTTGTGTTAACTGAGAGGTTGCAAGATTAGACCACATGGTTATCAAATTTATTGCATTAAAAAAGGACACCTACTATGTATAAATTCGCCTCAACTAAAACAAACGCTGATTCAAAAGGAGTGTCACGTTTAATGCAAGAGGCCTTTTCTTCGCCTGTAACAATTGAAGATAGAAGGGAGCTTATAACGCAAATTCCTCCAGCAGATTACCATTCAATTCGCACCTCGGTCGGAGACTTTATGCAAAGTCTTCCTGTTGATTCATTGCTCGCCTTTGTTCCAGATGATCGGATATTTCGAAATGCAAGTGTATTTATGGTGATGAATGCATATGATCTTCTCCGTGATAGGGTACTGAGAGCAGAAATGCTGGAGGCTATCAATGATGTTGCAATGAAATTTCATCCTTTAAAAGTAAGCATGCCCACATCGTATTTCAAGGTACTTGAATCTGAAGTAGGACGTCACTTCGATTTGTATAAACGTAGTTTGCCACCAGCACTGAGCGCAGCCTTACCTAAAGTATTTCAAGCAACAGAAAGTGAGCTTTATTTAGCAAAACAGGGTAACCAGGAAATAGTTACGCTATTTAAACAACGGGTTATCAAAACCTTAGGACTTCTCCCCGAGGCGCGAGGAGCATTAATTGCACGAGCGACAACTAACTTGGCCTTTGCAGTAGCTTTTGCCTTACCTAGTATTTTAAACAGCGAAGAGCCTGTAAAAGAATTAGAGCATTGGAGTGTTCTAATAGCGGGGGGATTTATTGGAGGAAAAGCCGCAGCCATCACCTCGGCCGCGCCCTGTGGCTTCACTGGCGCAGGTACTCCGGTTTGTGTGGCTGCGGTTACATTCGCTGGTGGTTTTTTTGGAATGGCTGGGGCTGAAACGGTTTGGCAATCCACGCTTGTAGAGAAATCAGCGGAAGGTCCGCGAGCTATTATTGATGAGCAATGGTTATCTGATCCGGCAGTAGATGCTGAATTACAAGTTTATGTTACCAGTCAGCGTGCTTATCGTTTACAAAGCACTCTTAGTGAATTGGCCATCTTTCGCAAGGCGGTAATCTCGCCAGAAAGCTTGCGGGTTCCTCGACTTGTGGCTCAAGGTTTCTCTATGGACACAGCGCCAATATGTTACAAATTTGAACAGACTGCAGGGGAAGTATCTCGAGCACGTCCAACCTCTCGCTCCTTTTTTCAAGAGGGAAGCAGTTTGGTTTCCGTTTCACCAACCCCTCTTTTCCCCACGTGTGCGGCTTTTCTTGCTCAGCAAGCTACGGAAAGAATCAGTCAAGTTTGTGCGCCTCCAGGAATAGATGCCTCTATTCCGCATACATGGCAACCTGCTCGCCATTACGTTGGCGATGCTTTCATAAAGGCTGTTCAACCAGCAAGGGCGCCGACTCTATCAAAGCAAAGTGCTCTGCAAGCATCCTCCATGTTTACTCCCAGTATCACACAAATGCATCAAACAGCTGCTGATTTTCAGAAGCTTACACAAGCTTTGCAGACAAAATTTAGTTAGTCTTCATGTAATGTGTTGGATTGTTAGAAAATATAATCCAACACCTCTTATATTAAGATACGAAATCTAGATTTGCTGTTTCAGGGTCCGCTGCTTTTGCAGCAGGAGTAGTTAAATCACCGCCACGTGCTCCAAAAATAGGACTATCACTTCTTGCCATGAGTTGTGCCACTGATGAAGCTTCTACTGCTCCAAGTCCTATTAAATGAGGGTGTAATTGGAGGAATGTGCGATAGTCTTCAGCCGCTCCATCTACAATTTGTGTAGCAACCTCGGGGGGCAAGTCTCTCACTCTCCTTGCAACAACCCCTAGCAACGCCTCTAATTGTTTAACACGTAATTGTGAGGCTCTCAAGGTATCATGTCGCTCTGAACCCTCAGAAACGGGTACGACCGGGTTAGTCTCAACCGCTGTTGGCTCATATTCTTGAATAAATGTATCGACTGCCGCTGCAACAGTTTCGAGTGATTGATTAGCCGTTGTCGTTTTGAGATGCTCTAAAATGGATGGTAATAGTTCTTGATACAGCGCGATAAGACCCCTTATTTTATTAAACAACTCACTACCAAGTTGTGTAGGGTTCGCTTGTAAATACAATAAAAATTCGCTGCGCGATGTGGGTATATCTAGTTCATGAATTAAACGACTCAGATCACCCGATGATGAATATGCGTCAGGAAAAGCTAAAGCAAAGACGGCTTTTAATTGTTTAAATAGCGCATCAAATTCGGTGATAGCTACGCCTAATGGTGAGTTTGTATCCGCGTCGAATAGATAATGAATGGAACGATTAAATTGCTCTCGTAGTTCTTGATAAATTTCTTCAAGAAGTTGGCCTGCTCGCGTATCAAGTAATTTTAAGTCAGGGATAGGCACAATATTAACATGCTCTTCAGGATTAAAGCATTCTATATAGCCTTTTCGTTGTTCCAGTATAGGTCTAACTATATTGTTATCAAAGTCGAACGTGGTTCGCTTATGTTTAAAACTGCCCTTTGATACACCTACCGTTTCCGATTTTCCAGTTGGTGTGCAACCACCAACCCAAAACAACCATTCTGATTCATTTGGTTTGTACATTGGCATTTGGTACGGTAAGTTAACTTCATAGCAAATTTTATCCCCGGTCCATACTTGCAAATGGAACTCACAATTGTCTCTTGTGAAATAACGAAACGTTAATGCAATCACATTGAACTCTATAGCATCTTGAA
>JBIIJL010000145.1:0-5154 GCA_044233795.1 Legionella sp.
GCGGCATGATTCTCTCCAACGTGCCCGAACTCGTCGTTGGCAAAACCCCGCAAGGTAAAGACCAAACGCTCGAGATGGCGATTAACAGCAGCATTTTCCCCGGCATCCAAGGCGGGCCGCTGGTGCATGTGATGGCGGGTAAAGCCGTGGCTTACGGCGAAGCGCTGCAACCTGCTTTCAAACAGTATGCGCAAGCGATTGTCGATAACGCCCGCGCGCTTGCTGCTGTGCTCAAAAACCGTGGCCTCAACATCGTGAGCGGCGGCACGGATAACCACCTCGTGCTGGTCGATCTGCGCCCCAAAAACCTCACCGGTAAAGCGGCGGAAGCATCGCTCGAACGTGCTGGCCTCACCTGCAACAAAAACGCTATTCCGTTTGATCCCGCCTCGCCCTTCGTCACCAGCGGTGTGCGTTTGGGAACCCCCGCCGGCACCACGCGCGGCTTCGGTATCAAAGAGTTCGAAGAAATCGGCAATTTGATTGGCGATGTGCTCGATGGCCTGAGCAAAAACCCGGAAGCGCCCGAAGCGAATGCGGCAGTGGAAGCAACCACCAAAGCGAAGGTGCGTGCGCTGACGGATAGATTTCCGATTTATAGCTAAAAGCCAACGCTGAGAGCCTACAGCCGACAGCTAAAGAGAGGTGTAATGTATAACAACCAGATAAACTGCTTAGAGCTGTCGGCTCTTGGCTGTCGGCTGTAGGCTCCTATGCGCTGTCCCTTCTGCAATCACGAAGACACGCAAGTGAAGGATAGCCGCCCCAGCGAGGACGGCTCCTCCATCCGACGCCGCCGGTTTTGCCCTGCGTGCAACTCGCGCTTCACCACGTTCGAGCGCGTGCAACTGCGCGAGTTGACGGTAGTAAAAAGCAACAACGAGCGCCGCCTGTTTGATCGCGATAAAATCGCACGTTCCATGGCGATTGCCCTGCGCAAACGCCCGGTGGATGCGGATTCGGTCGAGATGGCCATCAACCGCATTGTGCAAAAACTTGAATCCGAAGGCGAGAGCGACATCCCCACCCGCCGCATCGGCGCGCTGGTCATGGAGGAACTCAAAAAACTCGATGAAGTCGCCTATATCCGCTACGCGAGTGTGTATCGCGATTTCGGCGAAGCGAGGGATTTCGAGAAGTTTGTTGATAAGTTGTAGGCAGTGGTCAGAGTTCAGAGTTCAGAGTTCAGCAACCACGGTGGCAACACTTCCACTGAACTCCGAACTCTGAACTCTGACCACGCCTTCCTCCTCCACGCCACCCGCCTTGCTGAGCGGGGGCTTGGGCGCACATGGCCAAACCCCACTGTCGGGTGCGTGCTTGTCAAAAACAATGAAATCACTGGCCTTGGCCGCACCGCCGATGGTGGCCGCCCGCATGCCGAAACACTCGCGCTCGCGCAAGCGGGCAATGAAGCGCGTGGGGCCACTGCTTATGTCTCCCTCGAACCCTGCGCCCATCATGGCCAAACCCCTCCCTGCGCCCAAGCGCTCATCGATGCAGGCATTGCCCGCGTGGTGATAGCGTGCGAAGATCCCGACCCACGTGTGAGTGGTAAAGGCGTCGCCATGCTGCGCGCGGCGGGGGTTGAGGTTACACTATCCACCATTCACCATCAACCATCCACCAACAGGGGCTTCTTCCGCCGCATCCAGCATGGCATGCCCTATGTCGCGATGAAACTCGCCACTTCGCAAGATTCTTTCATGGCACGCGGCGATGGCGGCGGCCAATGGCTCACCGGCGAGTTCGCGCGCCAGCACGGCCATGCCTTGCGCGCACAGTTTGATTGCATCGTCACCGGCATCGGCACGGTGCTGGCGGATGATCCGCTGCTCACCGTGCGAGCGCCCATTGCCTCGCACCCAAACCTAGTGCGCGTGGTGGCGGATCGGCAGTTGCGCCTGCCGCTGACTAGCAAACTTGTGCGCAGCGCGAACCAATTCCCCACCTGGGTCATCACCAGTGCCGAAGCGGTCGAGCACGCGGCGAGCCACGCAACGGAACTTCGCGAGGCAGGGGTGAAAATTATTGTGGTGCAATCTTCTCCTCCCCCCATAGGGGGGAGACTGGGAGGGGGGCGAAGCGAGCATGCAGGTTCTTGTGACACTCCATCACCCAATGCGCACTACGATACTTCTCCTTCTGCATCGCAACTGCTCGGAACGCCCCCACCCCAACCCTCCCCCTGTGGGGGAGGGAGAAAAATGCGGCTCCAAATCAACGCGCAGAACTGTGTCCACTGCAAAACCTGCGACATCAAAGACCCGACGCAGAATATCGTCTGGACTACGCCCGAGGGCGGTGGTGGGCCGAATTATGGGAATATGTAGCGACTAACCGTAGATCGCCTGATACGGAATCGGGCGCTTGGTGACCGAATCGATCACGATTTCGCCGGATTCATAAGCCGCGCCGATGAACTTGATGCCGTTGGTGCTGTCGATGATTTTGCAGGGCTTGACGGTTTTGCCTTTGTATTTGCGCAGTTCGGTGACGGCGCCGCGCATCTCTGGGTTGTTCTTACTGCTCATAAAATCCTCGTTTCGCGCGTGATAAATCGCGCATTTTGTTTGATAGGCGCGGCAATATAATGTAAAGCACCCGCAGTGCAAGTCATTTATCATCGCGCGGGTTGTGTTGTGCTTTACCATAAGGTTTTTCAAGGGGTTCGCTGTTTTTCGGCTGTGCTGTTGGTGAGTTCTGCGCTGGCAGGCACCGCGTTTGCTGAGGATGCGTCAAAGGAAACGCCCGCCAAGTCCGAGAAGCCACAGGCGTCAGCAACTGCCGTTTCTGAAGCGTTGCCCAAAGCTGCACCCGAGGTAAAGCCTGGGCTTGCGGGTAGTTTTCTTTCTGGCCGCTTCGCCAAGCAAAATCAGGACGTGAAAGAGGCCGCACGCTACATCAACGAAACGCTGGCACGTGACCCCAATAACGAAGCGCTGCAACAAGAGGCGATGCGCATGCATCTGCTGGCCAATAATGTGGCGGATGCAACAGCATTGGCGCATATACTGGCACAGCAGAACGCTTCGGATCCGCTGATTGTAAGCCTGTTGATGCTGGAAGCATTGAAGGCGGATGATTTTTCCAAGGCCAAGCAAGTGGTACAAAAAGGTTCGGGGGCGGGACTATTTGGCCTCATTCGCCCGGTGATGCTCGAGTGGATTGACGTGGCTTCGGGCAGCAAAAAGAGCGTTATTGATATGCGCAATGCGGCGGAAAAATCCGGCTTCTTCGCACCGTTCATCAACTACCACACCGCACTGATGAATGATGCGATTGGCAACCATGCAGCGGCCAAGACGTCCTACGCCAAAGCGAACACGGATGCGGGTGTGACGCCCTATCGGGTGATTGAGGCGATTGCCAATTTCGAGGCACGCCAAGGCCGGTGGGATGAGGCGCAGGCCGCGTTTGACGCCTATGCCAAGGCGAATCCGCAATCGACCTTGATACCGGAAAAACTGGTGCCCGGTTCGCCGCCCAAGCCATTGGTTGCTGATGGTAAGCAAGGACTGGCCGAGCTTTATTTCACCACCGCGAGCATTCTCTTTGGCGAGAACGCAACGCAGGATACGTTTGTCTATCTGCGGATTGCGCTCGAGCTGCAGCCTAACCTGCCGCCGGCACAGTTGATGCTGGCGAATCTTTACGAACAGTTGGGTGATTATAAACAGGCGATCGCGGTGTATGATTCCATCGCGGAAGGCAGCGTCTATACGCGCCGAGCACTGGTGCGCAAGGCGCTCAACTACGAAGCACTGGGCGAGAAAGAAATGGCCATTCAGCTGCTCGATGCGCAGTCGGTCAAATACCCCAAGGATGCCACTGCACTCATCACCAAGGCGGATATGCAGCGCGATGCCAAGCAATTCGCCGAGGCAGTAAAAACCTATGGCGAGGCCATCGCCCGCACCGAACCGCTGACGGGTGACGATTGGCCACTCCTCTATGCACGCGGCATAAGCTACGAGCGTGCGGGCGATTGGAATAAGGCCGAGGCAGATTTTTTGCGGGCGCTGAAGCTGCAGCCCGATCAACCGGATGTGTTGAACTACTTGGCCTATAGCTGGCTGACCATGGGCAAGAATATTGCGCAAGCGCGCGATTACCTCGATGTCGCACTCGCCCAGCGGCCGGATGATGCGCACATCATCGATTCGATGGGATGGGCATATTATCTTTCGGGCGATTACAAAATGGCGGTGGAGCAGTTCGAGCGCGCAGTGGAATTGATGCCTGATGACAGCACGGTGAACGATCATCTGGGTGATGCATACTGGCGCATCGGGCGCGAGGTGGAAGCTAGATACCAGTGGCAGCGCGCGCTGACGTTTAAGCCCGAGAAAGAAGCGGCCGATGCTATCCAAACCAAGCTCGATAAAGGCCTGCCGGAAATCGGAAAGCCAAAACCACAGGTGAGTGCGAAATCACCGGTGGAAGAACACGTGCAGTAGCATGCGCTCGGTTATAGCTCCGGCGAAGCTCAATCTCTTTCTGCATATCCTTGGCCGGCGGGCGAATGGTTACCACGAAATGGAATCGCTGGTCGCCTTCGCGCAGCTGGGCGATGCATTGCATATCGAACCTGCCGATGCACTCACGCTTGAAGTAGAGGGCGAATTCGCCGCCGATGCGGGGGAACCTGCGCATAATCTTGCCATGCGCGCCGCGCAGGCGTTGCAGGCAAGGGCAGGGGTGAAAGCCGGTGCGCATATTCGCTTGCTGAAGCATATTCCCGTTGGCGCAGGGTTAGGTGGTGGTTCGGCCGATGCCGCAGCGGTGCTCACGGCACTGAATGATTTGTGGGGTTGCGGCCTTTCGCTCGCGCAGTTGCAAGAAATAGGAAAAACCTTGGGGGCGGATGTGCCCATGTGCCTGCTCGGCAAGCCTGCCATTGCACGCGGCATTGGCGATGATTTGTCGGCGCTTGCGTGTGCGCCGCCGCCCTTCTGGGTGGTGCTGGTTCATCCGCGCATACCCTTGCTGACGAAGGATGTGTATGAGGCATATCAGCCATCGACAGCGATACACGCATTGAACATGCCCCAAGGGCAGGGGATGGGGGCATGGGTCGAGGCTTTGTCACACACGCGCAACCATTTGCAACCCGCTGCGGTGCGGGTGAACCCGCTGGTGGCCGAGTTGTTG
>JBIIJL010000119.1:0-4311 GCA_044233795.1 Legionella sp.
CTAAAACCCAATGGCCAGTGGATGAATAAAATGAAAACGCACTGAACGCAAAGGCAAAACAACATGACATCAAACGAAAAAGAAAAATATGCACTCGCTGTCGGTTTAAGTGATTTAGAGCGCATGACGATGATAGGCAATATTTATATGCCTTATTGCACTGATTTTCTATTCCTAAATGGCCTTAAAGGGGGGCAAACTATTGCGGATATTGGTTGTGGACCTGGCAATGTGTCTTTATGGTTAGCTGAACAGGTAGACCAAACGGGACACGTGGTGGGCATTGATAACAGTGAGGAACAATTAGCAATTGTAAATCAACGAATCAGTGAAAAAAATCTCCGAAATATTTCAACGTATAAAACCGATATTTACGAGGTGGATCAAATGGATACGCGCTTTGATATCGTGTTTTGTCGCTTTGTATTGATGCACCTAGCACACCCCTTAAAAGCCATACAAAAATTAAAGTCAATTCTAAAACCAGGCGGTCATTTAATTCTAGTTGAGAATGACAACTCCACCTGGTTTTCTTACCCTGAAAATGACTCTTTGAAGCAGGATAGCGAGCTGCTTTGTAAAGTAGGGACAGCAAAGAAAGCAGACTTTTGCATTGGGCCCAAATTATATGGCTATCTACGCCAAGAAAATTTTAAGGTGGTTGACGTCAAAATTGCTCAACCTGTATTACTGGACAATAATCGCGAGTACTTAATTTTAAAAAATAAAGCGTGGACCAAGGCGTATCTTGAACAGGGGCTAATATCGCAAGCGGCATTACAAAACGTGGCAACAGCGTTGCACACGCTCGTCAATAATCAAGATTATTTATTAGCAGGTGCGAAAGTGTATTTAGTGTGTGGTAGAAAATAATATGATAACTGAGAAAAATACCGATGCCCTTTTAAACCTTATGAATGTAGGCCCTGCAACCTATAAGGATTTACAATTACTTGAGATTAAATCAATTCATGATCTTGCAAATGCCTGTCCTGATGAACTGTATATCAGATTACAAAAAATCACCGGACAGTCCCATGATCCCTGCGTATGGGATATCTTTGCTGCCGCCATCAACGGGGCTCGTACTGGAAAAAAATTGCCTTGGTGGGAATGGACTAAAGTTAGGAAAAAACGACAACTTGATGGAACTTTTATTTAAAAATTCTACCATTTATTAAAATTGATGAGAGACTATGAAAATAAATACATTAATGCAACGTATTCAACTTAAATATCCCGCATTGACTGAAAATAAAAATTGGGGGGAGCGGGGGTTATTTTATAATCCTCAGGGACAATTCGCAAAAGGTGCTTATGTACTTACATTCAAAGAAAAAGATGGGAAAAATGACTCGGCCAGCAAGCTTAACCATGGCAACAGATATCGTTTGAATCTTAAGATATCAAAAGGAAGCTTTATAAAATTATTTACATCAGTTCCTAAAAGACCTGCTGCGGGTGAGGTAATTGAAGGTGAATATAATTTCACAGAATTAGATAAGCTTTTGCCTCATCCAGTGTACGGATGGATGACATGGGTGTGTATTCTAAATCCAACACTACAAACAATCGAAAAAATGGAGAGTGATGGATTATTTGAAGAAGCCTACGAAGCAGCTGTTGCCACTATTAATAAAAAATTAATGAAAAGAGCCTGACTTATAATCCACCGTTGGGAGTGGTAGTGTTCAACAAACTGTGTCATCTGTTAATTACCGCAAGGTTTTTGCTTTTTCTTAGATTTTATTTTAGGCGGAGGTAATTCTAATTCGGTAATTTTAAAAAGCTTAGCAAGCCATTCACTATCCTCCCACATATCACCGGAGATTAATAAATAGGGTTTTGCACCTGGGTATGGCGGGCTTTCAATATAATCAGTAACAAACTCTTTGCCGGCCAAAGTTGGTTTAACAAATAGCTCATCATCACAAACAAGAGCGACCACTTTTTCATTACAATAAATCGCATATTCCCCAAACATTTTTTTGTATGAAACTGTTCCGGCTTCTTTGCTTTGTTCCAAAATGTAATCAACGGTGCTCTGTCTTGATGCCATTACAAATCCCAGGTTACTTATAATTTGAATAAAATATAGCGCGCAGTGAAAACCTTCATTTCGGTTATACAAGGGTGAGTATATCAACCACTGACTTTTCATGACAACCTTACTGAAATTTGTTGCCGATTCAATATTAATTACTTGAAATAAAGCCCAATCCGACATTTAGGACGCAGTAATACAGGCAACTCAATTAAGCAGATGGCTTAATAACTATCCATTGACGTTCAGCCAAATTACTTTGTGATCACCTTCCCATAAACTATACTCCCAGTAATAATCAAACAAAAACAGCGTAAATTATTAACGAATATACTGCCATTTTCTGACATTAAGTTATGTGAAAATATAGTGATGTAGGTGCCCCGAAAACATTTTTCAAAGCGCCTCTTATTGGCAATTTAGGCTTGGTAAACGGGACAATACGATAGAGGAATAAACAAATGGGCAGTAAAAAAACATTCACCTATAAAGTTGTGAAGGATTGTGCCATTAAGGCCGATATTTACAGGGACGTAAGTCATACGACACAACCCGTGATCCTCTTCGTGCATAGCGGCGCTTTGATTGGAGGAAGCCGTTGTGGTCTTCCCATAGTCATCGAGTTACTTGCTAATGCTGGTTACACTGTCGTATCAATCGATTACCGTCTTGCACCAGAAACAAAGCTCAATGGCATTATTGAAGATCTTCAAGACGCCGTCACTTGGGTGCGCGAAGAGGGCCCCGCTCTATTTAATATTGATCCAAATCGAATTGGAGTCATGGGCGATTCAGCAGGTGGTTACCTCGCGTTAATCAGTGGGGTTGCCCTTGCCACCCCTCCAAAAGTATTGGTTTCAATCTACGGTTATGGCGATATTACTGCACCTTGTTTTAACAACCCAGATCCTTTTTACTGTCAGCAGCCGCTCGTCGAGGAAGCAATGGCCCGCGAGTCAGTGGGAACACACACCCTTTCTGAAACCCTGCAACCCAATAACCGAAGATTCTTCTATCTCTATTGTCGTCAGCATGGTGTATGGCCTAAGGAAATCACTGGGTATGATCCTGCAAATGAGCCAGAAGCATATGAGCCATTTTGTCCAATACGTCATATCACGGCACAATATCCGCCAACAATACTCCTTCATGGAGATAAAGATACAGACGTTCCTTACGAGCAATCCGTGGCAATGGCTAAGAAACTCGCGGAGCACGGTGTCGATTATCAACTGATAACCTTGTTGGGCAAAGGGCACAACTTTGATATAAACTTGGACGATCCGGACGTAGCTAAAGCCATCAATAGTGTATTCGCTTTTTTGAAACAATATCTATGAGAGATTCCAATGAAAAATTTTAACCACAATTCAGGCGAGTATTTAGCAGCCAGTGATGGCGCGAAAATTTATTATGAAATCACCGGCTATGAAACTGGCCCCGTTTTATTATTATTGCACGGGGGGCTTGGCAGTATTGAGGATTTTAATACTATTCTTCCTAACTTAACCGAACGGTTTAAGATCATCGGAATTGACAGCCGAGGACATGGGAAATCAACACTTAACTCAACACCATTAACCTACGAACAAATTCAAAAGGATGTAGAGCTGGTTCTTGCGCATTTGGGTATTAATAAGTTGAGCATTATAGGGTTCAGTGATGGCGGAATTGTCGCATACAGATTAGCTTCAATGACTTCCTTACACATTGAAAAGCTAGTTACTATTGGTTCAGACTGGCATATAAAAAATACAGCATCAATAAAAGACATGTTTTTGAAAATCACTGGCGACAGTTGGCGAAAAAAATTCCCCAATACTTACGATAGCTATCAAAAATTGAATCCAACGCCTGATTTCGATTTTCTCTCTCAATCTATAATCAAAATGTGGCTTGATTCAACTTCATCTGGTTATCCCAATGAAGCAGTTAAAAATATACTTTGCCCTTCGCTTCTCGTGAGAGGCGACGATGATCACCTTTTGTTAAGAGATGCTATTGTAGAACTATCTGAACTTATCAAAAATTCACATTTATTAAATATTCCATTTGCGGGGCATATCGCCTTTGAAGATCAGAAAAAAATATTTGAAATTAGCTTAAATGAATTTTTAAAGAGATAACATTGCACAAGCGGTTTCCAGGAGAAATTATGAATAAAAATTTAGAAAGTTTTAAGCAGTTTATGAAACAACGTGAGGCTGCTGCACGAGCCTACGTATGTGGTGACCCAGTTCCAATTGCTAGCATCACTACACATGTTT
>JBIIJL010000040.1:0-19102 GCA_044233795.1 Legionella sp.
GATATTTAGACAAATAGACAAAAGAACCTACTTAAGGGGTGTGCAACAAGTTGATGGGACAAGTTGCGGCGCGCTTTTGGTTGAGAATTTCTCTTGCTGTATTGAAGATGCGCAGTGGCCACGCGACGCCGATACTTTATCGCTTACTGAACAAATCCGTTTGAGGCATTTGGAGCTTCTTCAGAGTGAGCGCCCTGACTATTACCCCCAGTTTCTAGCGCGTCAGCAGGGAGAAGAACCAGCTGCTAGCCCTATGTTGGAGTAGGGGTTCGAGTGAGGCTGGGTGAAATGCCTCCTCTATCTAGAGCACGTTTTTTAAAATATTTTGGAGACTTTAACCCTTTAAAAAAAAATAAAAAAATCCTGTTATTAAGCTATAGGCATGTGGTCGCGAAGCCAGCAAGAGTGGTCAAGATGGGTCAACTCGCTGTTTTTGCTCATGTTCAACAATTAACTTGAATGTTTTGTCAGCTTTATTAAAAAGTTCCTTGCTACTAGGCAACGGATGAGTCCATTTACGTTGCCTAGTCGGTCGAAATATTTTCAATTTTGTAGAATCTCTAAGTATTTTCGCTCTTCTAGGGAGCTTCCTATGTTAATGTCTGGATAGGGGTTAATACAAAGCCTAACCTTTGGGCTCTTTTTTGCATATTTTTTATAATTCGTTCTTTTTATTGCTGCTCATAATAGTCTTGCTCAGCATCCACATAATCCTGTCCATGTCTTATCATCGAGTATATAAGACGGGCAATTTTATAAGCTACAGCAGTAATAGCTTTTGGCGCACCTACTTTTGATTTTAATCTCCGAATAAAGGCGCCTTTAGTGCAGAGTTACTTCGATGCAAAGTATTTGCTGCAATAGGTAGCAGAGTCGTGGCTCGATTGGCTGAAGGTTTTTTTCTACATCCTAATTTTGACCACCTGATATTTTTGTTTCAGGTGATAATCCTAATCATTATCCAAAATGTTTGGCAGTTGGCCATTTGCTCATATTAACACCAATTTATGAAATAATTCTCAAAACTGAAAGAGTACATAGCCCATCAAGAAGTGAAATAGGCAATGGAATACAAACCTCATTGAGCAAAATAATCGTCAGTCGCTTGACTTGTGGATTAGATTATTATGATAGATGGTTACCCGCCTACGCGGGCAGGACAGTCTTTTTGTCATGTCCAGAGTTATTTTCGTCATTTTTTCATGAGAAGATATATAATGATATCTTTTGTGAGGAAGTCATGCATCATCTGATTGAACGAGCTCATCCAGAATGGCAGCAACTTATCTTCTCGGCTGTGAATGCAATGAACACAAGCTATCTCGAATCACTCAAAAGAGATGAACAATGGTTGCCAGGCCCCGAGCAAATCTTCAACGCATTTAGCATGCCACTCTCTTCTGTAAAATATATACTATTTGGTGAATCCCCTTACCCAAGAAAAGTTTCAGCAAATGGTTTTGCTTTTTGGGATGCTAACGTTAACTCGCTTTGGGGACAGAACGGGTTATCTAAAGAAGTTAATCGCGCAACCTCGCTTCGTAACCTTATTAAAATGTTACTAAAGGCTCGTGGTGATTTAATCGAAGATGTTTCAATAGAGGCCATCGGCTCTCTTGATAAATCGTGTTATATATCAACCGCTGAAGAGCTGTTTCGAGGTATGATGGCGCATGGTTTTTTGCTACTTAACGCATCTTTGGTATATGCAGATGGGAAAATACCGTATCATGCTCGAGAGTGGAGTCTATTTATTAATCAGCTTTTAAACAAATTATCGATGATGCGTCCGGATATTTCATTAGTATTGTTTGGCAATATTGCTAAACAAATACCCAAAACAATTCTTCCGATTTGTTTGAAATCAGAGCATCCTTATAATCTTAGTTTTATTACCAACCCAAATGTCATTGGTTTTTTTAAACCATTTGACCTGCTGTTAAAGGACTTAAGCCATGACCATGCAGTCGTCGATTGATGAACAAGAAATTGCTAAATTTGCCCAGCATGAAGGTGAGTGGTGGAGCAAAGATGGAGTTTTTAAAACACTTCATGATATTAATCCACTTCGGATTTCATTTATTGAGCAATACTGCCAGTTAAATGGCTTAAATGTGCTAGATCTAGGATGTGGTGGCGGTATTTTAGCGGAAGCAATGGCGTTATTAAATGCACATGTCACAGGCCTTGATGCAGGGATTGATTGTATTAAGGCCGCTAAAATACATGCGAATAAGATGAAGTTTAATATTGATTATGTTTGTAGCCCTATAGAAACATTTGATGGTGGTGATTTTGATGTGATCACATGCATGGAAATGTTAGAGCATGTTGAAAAACCAGAGTTTGTGATTGAATCTGCATCAAGTCGTTTAAAAACAGATGGTTTTTTATTTTTGTCGACGATTAATCGTACATTGAAAGCTTATGGGGCAGCAATTATTGCTGCAGAGTATATTTTAGGATTACTGCCTAGACAAACGCATGATTATTCGAAATTTATTAGACCTGCTGAGTTAGCTGCTATGGTGAGGGCTCATGGCCTTGAAGTGGTTGGACTTTCAGGTATGTCTTACATACCACTTCTTGGTAAAGCTTATATGACACGAGATGTAAATGTTAATTATCTTATGGTATGTCGAAAGATATAGAGCTATATATTCCCAGCATGAGAAAGATCTCTTGCTGGGAATATTCTAACGTTTCAAGGAACTTGTATCGGTGATGCGGGAATAGTCGCAACTATTGGAATAGTGCCATTTCCTGCAGATCCTTGATTGAAGAAGAAGCTAACATTCTCTGCGTGGCTCATCATTTCTATGTCTAGCGATTTTTTATACAAATTTACAGCTACCTGATTAGAGTTTAACTCGTTGCCAAGTTGCATGAAAGCATGTCCTTTAGTCAAAACAGACGTAGCATCTCCTTGCGCTTTGATTTGGGCAACCGTACTGTCTGCTCCAGCTTCGATCTTTCTGACTTCTGCAACATTTTGAGCGGCCAACATTTGCGATTGAATTTTTGATTTCATGACAGCCCCTTGTGCTAATTCATGGGCCAAGGCTGTATCATTAATACTCCAACTTGTGATTCCTATGTTAAGCAATTTGATACCGAGTGATTCTAATTGAGACATGAGAATGTGAGTCAATTCTGCGATTAGCCCTCCAACCCCCTTTTTATCTTCTTCAGTCCCTAACTGAGTGGTTGCTGGTGAAAAGTCAGATAGATCATGATGACTTATAATTTGTGAAATTCTAATTTCTGCAATTTCCTTAATAGAATTTTCAATATCATCAATTTGGCGTATGGCTTTTTCTGGATCTACAATTTGATAACGGACATCAGCGTGTAATGTTACGCCCACGTTGTCACGTGTAGAGGCAGTTACAGCCTTAAGTTTTTTTGTTTCCTGTTTGATGGGTATAAGAGTAGGATCAACTGTATGAGAGGCATCGCTAATTAGATGTTGTCCTTCTTCTAGTATTTCCAATTTTCCTTGATTATATGATTTTGCAACATATCCTGTGTCTACGGTTATGATCTTGAATGGATTAAGTGTAATATAGTTATCGGATAATGATTGTGGGTCTCTTGGGTAACTTTCCCATGGAAAGTTAGAGTGTCGACCAGGAGGTAGAAGAGTCATTTTGCCGCGGTTTGTTCGCCTTAAGCCTATTGCTCCATCAGGGATTACGATGGTAGTTGCCCACAAATAAAGCCCGCCTAATCCACCTGTAAAAAAAGTAAATAGCCATTTTTGTAGCTCACGATTTCCCTTTGATTGGTCATAATCCTTTTTTAGCTGCGCCATATCTAATTTCATAATTTTTCCTTTTTGTTTTTTGACCATTTAAACTTAACACTGAATTCTTAAGGATTTATTAATAGTATTAAGGCAATGATATGGATTTCTCTTTCCTGTTAAACGGCTACTAGATGAGCCAAGATAGTTTTATAGGAAACAAATTACAGGAAGGGCTTCGTCGTGGGGATTGCCGGTGGAGGGGGGCATAAAGTCGAGCAATAAGGACTATAATAAAAATATACAGGTAGATATACCTCAGGGAGTATATTCATGACAGTCACGACTGGCCTATCAGGAAATGAAATTTATTGTCTTGAACAGAAGGGATTTCTTCCAGGTAACATTGTTGTTGGAAATAGTGTACAAGCGCTGGGTTTTGTAGGGAGTATTGGCTCAGGATTCAAAGCGATTCTTGGTGGGGAAATTGATCAGATTACAAGTCTTATTAGAGAAGGTCGTGAAAGTGCTTACCATCGGATGCTTGTTGAAGCCAAAGCTAATGGCGCATCTGGGATTACTGGAGTTACTAGTGAATTGATTTTTCATGGTTCAAGGATTGAGTTTTTGTCTATAGGTTCAGCAATTCATGATAGAAATAAAACAAACTCTGCACGTTTGTTTTCAACCTCTGCAGATGGTCAGGAGCTCTATGCGCAGCTAGATGTAGGTTATGAACCAATAGGATTTTGTTTTGGAAATAGTGTTTATTCTCTAGGTATTCGCCAAGGGCTCATTGGTGGTATAAAAACCTTTAAGCGAGGCGAAATTAAAGAATACTCAGATCTTTTTAATCGTACTCGTCATTTAGCTTTGAGAAGGATTATGCAACAAGGGAATTATCTTAAGGCTGATGCTGTATTAGGGATACAAACGAGCATTATTCCCATATCTGGTGTTGTTGAGATGATTATGATTGGCACGGCAGCTCGGCAAACACAAACTCTTGAAGAAAAGGATAGTGCTATTGTCACAAGTGATATGACAAATGTTGAAATGTGGAATATGGTGAGTCGTGGATATACCCCTATGCGGCTGGTATTGGGGACGTCAGTATACTCTCTTGGTTTTGTTGGGGGAATGAGTTCATTATTTAAATCGTTTGTGAGAGGTGAGATAAGCGAGCTGACCCATTTGATTTATGCAGCAAGAGAACAGGCTATTGGGCTTATCAACGACGAGGCAAAAGCAATTGGAGCTGATGATGTAGTGGGTGTTAAAACGTATGTATACCAATTAGGGAATGGTCTGATTGAGTTTCTCGCCATTGGCACGGCAGTTAAAAAAGCACCAGGTATCCATGTGTTGTCCGAACAATTGCCCCCGCAGGCGATTATTGCTGATAAAAACACTTTCTACGATTCAAATTATGTAAACGATAAAAAAATTAATTTAAATGCGGGGTCAAAACCTATTAAAGGCCCATATATTATAACTCTTATTGTGGTTTGCATTTTGCTAAAATTGACATCTTATTTTTTCTTTGGGCGATAAATAAGCTAAATTAGATTAAGGTGATCAATATTTAAAAATTATTTAGGGACGTCTGGGGCTTTTTGTTGCACGTACCGTTTCTGAAAGCGTTGATAGGCATATTTAGCTTGGTCGTCTGTTACGACATCGACTTCATTTCCATATAGGTCAACTCGTGCAACATTATTTTTTTGGCAACTGAGATATGCGGGTGAAGCGCTATAGTAATTCAGTGCTTCACGTAAATTTTTTTTACTAAATGGAGGCGAATCAAGGCGCTCGTAGAAATCAATAATGTCATCAAAAACACCTATTTTAAGTGGTTTCATGTGCTTTTCTTTTTTAAAGAAAGCGGCTGGGAAATGTTCAATTAACCAATCAATAATTTTTAATTTATCGTGTTTTGTTACTGAAAGTTTTTGATGATCCACCAGCTGTCTCGTTTTTAGTTTATTTGGTGTAAAGTTAGCACATAGTTTGTTAAATTGTAAATGACTTAAAAAGGACGAACTATGTGTATTTCCCCATTCACGACTATACTGACCTATATTTGGATTTTAAGTCTGCTGGAGTAGCATTATGAGTGAGAGCATAGAACGAAGCAATAATGTAAAAGAACTACGACTCATTCTAGAAGCACTGTTCATTAAAAAACAGAAACTATGGGATAGAGGAAAATTTTTTGATATCGATGAAGTCGACAATCTAAATCATCCTGTCGATGAAGATAGATGGTTGGCGTCTAACGATAATATACGAGAAGCTTCGTGCGCAGCAAACGAGCTAAATATAAAGTTAGTGAGTGCCATTGATTGTTATGTGCTAGATGGTAACGTTGATAAATTCAAAATCTCGTGTCAAAAGGCGATAGACGATGCTACCATTTTAAACAAAAATCGCATGGTATTCGGACCGTTTATGTCTGCTGTAGTTGGGGTATTTAACAAAATGGCAGAATTGATCGGTATTGGTGAGCAATTGATTACGCCTATGGAACCAGAATCGCCAAAGATTGTTGGTGACTATAAACAGAACGCAGAACAGGTAGTCTCTAGTAACTTAGATCTCGATACCCATACTCATGATAAACGCTTTGGTAGATCAAGGTAAACGTATCGCGCCCTAAAGTATTGTATCTAATAGCCGACACCTTGTATCTTATATCGTATATTTTGAGAGGGTGTTATTCTAACGTGAAAGCTTTGTGAGAACCAGGGAATTGGCGCCCCTGGCCTTTTTACGCTACTGCATAGCCTGTGTGAGATAAATAGTTTTTATCAGGGTAATATGCGAACAGTACAGAGCCACCCTTAATAACGTTGATGAGTGGTTTTGCTAAGGTTTTAGCAATTGATGGACATCCCCAGCTTCGACCTGCGCGACCAGCTTTTTTGATGAAATCAGGCTCAACATACCACGCACCATGTACAACCACACGACGGTTAAAGGCATTGTCATTAAAACCTTTTTCAAGACCTTGCAAATTTAATGAATAACCTTTAGAGCCCATGTAAGTACCCTTAGTCACATAAGTACCAAGACTTGTTTCTTTGCTTGAGTTTCGATTGGAAAAATGGTGAGGAGTTGTCATACCAGAATTTTGTCCGTGAGCTACAAACGTATTGAAAAGCAACCTCTCATGCTGAATATCAAATACCCACATGCGTTGTTTTGATGAGGGGAGTGAGTAATCTATCACAGTTAAAACAGGTTTTTTTACGGCACCCTTTACGGATGCATTTTGGTAGGCTGCCAGCGCAAGCTTCAACACTTTGGTGTTGAGTTCAGGTGCTTTCTTACTTAAATGATGTACCTCTGTATTTAGATCAAATGAGTTTTTTGCGAAAATTCTAGGGGTTGATGATAAGTTGCTGGTTAGAATCGCGATGGAAATAAGTGTAAGTAAGATGTTCATAATGCTCCATGGTTCTAGTTTAACTGCCTAGGATCAAGGCAACAAAAGATGGCTATTATATACGCAATTGATTGAAAAGTAAATTTATGAGCATTACCATGCATTACATAAACATTTCTATTTAATACAATGGGTTAAAAGAATTTTGCCCGCAATAGCTGGTCAAAAACAGTTTTAATTATACTCATTTAGAACAATAAACTTATATATTTCGCATGCAAAAAAGACAAAAATCAACCTATATGTATCTATTTTTAACCAACAAAGCCCTGTGTTTTATTGAGCAAATGTCGTCTGGCAGGTAAGTATCAATTAAAAATCAGTCTGTGTGATATGATGGCGAGAGAGGTCTTGGATCTCTGCGGCAATCTTAGCTAAAACCAACCATTATTTTTAGAGATGATATACTTTTAATTACCATACCAATGATTTTTGATGGATAAATCAAATAATCAATATTTTAATTGGAGACAATATGCTCGTTAGAACAACCATGAATCCGGCCTCGGACATAAGAAAGAACATCAATAATGCGTATCGCTGTGATGAGTTAGAAGTGATGAGACATTTGATTGAACAAGCCTCTCTTGAGCCTTATCAATATGAGCATATTGAAAAACTTGCTACCAAACTAGTACTGGAAGTACGTGCTCATCGTAAGAAAACAACGGGCATTGATTCGTTTTTGACACAATATGCACTCTCAAGTGAAGAAGGTATTGCTCTGATGTGTCTGGCTGAAGCGCTATTGCGTGTTCCTGATGATGCAACGATTGATAATCTTATTAAAGATAAATTAACAGGCCCAAACTGGGGGGCTCATCGTGGCCAAAGCCCTTCTTTTTTTGTCAATGCAACCACTTGGGCGCTGATGTTGACAGGCAAGGTCTTATCACCTTCAAAAGCTGAGTCTAAACTCCAAGGGGCGCTTAAGACACTTATTAACCGCAGTAGTGAGGGTATGGTGAGGGCGGCTGTAGAAAAAGCGATGCGGATTATGAGTAAGCAGTTTGTGATGGGTCGAACTATTAAAGAAGCATTAAAGCGTGCCCAAAAAAAAGAAGCTGTTGGATATCGTTATTCTTACGATATGTTGGGTGAGGCTGCTCTTACAACAAACGATGCATTACGTTACTTTAATGCCTATAGTGCTGCCATTGAAGAAATAGGGTCTTCGTCTCATACAATGTCCAATATTTATGTAAAGCCTGGGATATCGATTAAGCTCTCAGCCCTTCATCCTCGCTATCAAGAGGCTCAACGCGAGCAAGTGCTAAGGGATCTTGTGCCGATGTTACTTAAGTTAGCGCTTCTCTCCAAAAAATATGATATTGGAATGACCATTGATGCGGAAGAATCGGAGCGTCTCGATTTATCCCTCGATGTGATAGAGAAGGTGTTTAATGATGAGAGTTTGGATGGGTGGAATGGCTTCGGTGTCGCTGTCCAATCTTATCAAAAACGCGCATTTTATGTATTGGATTTTTTGGCAGAGTTGGCTCGCAATAAAAAGCGGCGCATGATGGTCAGGCTTATCAAAGGCGCTTACTGGGACAGTGAAATTAAAAAGACACAAATGCAGGGCTTAAATGAATATCCGGTATTTACACGAAAGGTCTTTACTGATGTGTCATTTCAAGCATGTGCAAAGAAACTATTGACTATGACTGACGCTATATTTCCTCAATTTGCAACACACAACGCCTACTCGGTCGCACTCATCATGAATCTGGTGGGTGAGTATCGTGATTTCGAATTTCAATGCTTACATGGAATGGGAAATGAGCTTTATCAACAAGTGGTCCCTGAAGGTACCTTGGGTATTGCGTGTCGAATTTATGCACCTGTAGGAAGTCATGAAGATTTGTTGCCCTATTTGGTTCGACGCTTACTCGAAAATGGGGCCAACTCCTCTTTTGTGAATCGGATCGTTGATGAAAAAGCTCCTGTTAGTAGCTTAGTAGAGAATCCAGTGATAAAGGCCTTAGATTTGTTACCGAAGATGAATCAGAATATCCCTTTACCTGCGGATATATTTTTACCGAATCGGCTAAACTCAAAAGGGATTGATTTTTCTAATAGAGCAGAGATTGCAAGATTGCAAAGTGAATTGATGGATTTTAATGCGTTAACATGGCACGCAAAACCTTTAGGTCTTGGCAAACGCCGCGCGAAAGAGTCTTTTCACGATGTTTTTTCGCCAATTAAGAGTTCGCAAAAAATTGGCCAAGTTGAACATGCATCAGAGTTAGACGTCGAAACAGCACTTTCAAAGGCGTTAGAACTTTTTCCGCTATGGAGTAACGCTCCTGTTAGTCAGCGCGCAGAGTGTTTGCTTAAGTTTGCAGACAGTTTAGAAGCCCACTTACCCCAGTTTCTAATGTTGGCAACACTTGAAGCTGGAAAAACCATGGGTGATGGTGTTGCAGAAGTACGAGAAGCGGCTGATTTTTGCCGTTATTATGCAACGCAGGCGAAAATTCTGCAGCAGCAGCCTGTCAAACTGACTGGCTATACTGGAGAGCTTAACGAATTGAGTTACCACGGGCGAGGGGTAGTGCTTTGTATAAGCCCATGGAATTTTCCTTTAGCCATTTTTGCAGGTCAAGTTGTTGCAGCACTGGTTACAGGAAATTGTGTTATTGCAA
Source organism: Legionella sp. (assembly GCA_044233795.1). Lineage (GTDB taxonomy): Bacteria > Pseudomonadota > Gammaproteobacteria > Legionellales > Legionellaceae > JBIIJL01. Next base: position 9,842 of record JBIIJL010000040.1, read on the forward strand.
AACCTGCACAGCAAACACCATTAATAGCAGCATTAGCGGTTGAGTTATTACTTAAGGCGGGAGTTCCTGAAGGTGTGATTCAACTTATGCCTGGAAAAGGCAGTACGATTGGGCAAGCCTTAGTAAGCGATAATAGAATCAGTGCAGTTATCTTTACAGGTTCTACTGAAACAGCAGCATCTATCAACCAAACGCTAGCAACGAGAGGTGGGCCAATTATACCATTCATTGCTGAAACAGGTGGTCAAAATTCTATGATTGTTGATTCATCCGCATTACTTGAACAAGTCGTTGGTGATGTCATGATTTCAGCTTTTGGAAGTGCCGGCCAACGTTGTTCTGCATTACGTGTGGTTTATGTTCAAGAAGAAGTGTATCCAAGATTTATCTCTTTACTTAAAGGTGCGATGGCTCAACTTGTTCTCGGCGACCCATTGTATTTATCGACAGATATAGGTCCAGTTATTGATAAGAACTCTTTAGAAACCCTTAAATCTCATGTTTTGGCTATGCTTCAAAAATATGAGCTTATCTATCAATGCGAGCTTCCTAAAGAATGTGCCGATGGCTATTTCATGCCACCTACAGCAATTGCAATTGATGATATAAATGCTTTAGAAAGGGAAGTATTTGGGCCTGTATTGCATGTAATATCTTATCAAAAGAAGCAGTTGGACAATGTCATTGGTCAAATCAATGGAACAGGTTATGGCTTAACGCTTGGCATCCACAGCCGCATCAATGACACCATTGAGTATATTAAAGCACGTATTCATGTCGGTAATTGTTATGTCAATCGGAGCATGATAGGTGCTGTGGTTGGATTGCAACCTTTCGGTGGAGAAGGCTTATCAGGCACAGGGCCTAAGGCCGGGGGGCCTAATTATCTGCTGAGATTATGTCATGAACGGACGTTTACAGTGGATACGACAGCTGCTGGCGGTAATGCGAGCTTGATGTCTATTCCAGAAGAGTAGGTAAGCATTAAGATATTCATAGACCTTGAAGGTAGAATTTAAACCTTCAAGGCTATCATCAACTTTTATTCTTCGATAACAACCACGGAATCAATACAAAAATAATGAGCCCTGCTGAAAGAAATGCTTCAAAAAAGGCTACATTTTGAAAGGGTATTTGGGCCGGAGGGATAAATCCAATCAATATGGCTAGCAAGCAACAAAGCGCACCTACACCTGCTACGCACCAAATTCCGAAAATTCCGCCAGGTATTTTATATGCACGGTGCCTGGTAGGGTCGCTATAACGTAATTTTATAGCTGCGGCAAACATAAAGACATAAACCAACAAGGCCATTTGCGCACAAAGATCGCTTAATAACCAATAGGCAGCATTGATAGAGTCATACAACACAAAGACCCCACTTAACAAAGTAAAAATGATGCCTTGAGTCAACAAGATCATGACTGGCGCACCATGTCGGTTCACCTTAGTGAAGGCTTTTGGGATACTGCCATCGCGTGCGGCGATCAGTAATCCCTTGGTTGGGCCTATAATCCATGCAGATACGCCACTTAACCCACCAATGATAATACAAAGCGCTGTCAGAGGAGTCATCCAGGGCATGTGGTAAGCATTAAAGAAAACTGCATATGCATCGATGAGTCCTGAAACTACACTTAACTCACCATCAGGTACCACAATAATGATGGCTACCGAACCTAACACTAATGTTGAGAAAATAATGATTGTTGAATAAAGCAATGCGCGAGGATAATCTCTCTGGGGGTTCTTCACTTCTTCAGCATGAACTGCTGACATTTCCATACCCAAAAGGCCAAATAAAACGGCGGTGAACAGCGATAAATGATTCAGGTGATTTAGATCTGGTAGCCAGGAGGTACTGTGAAAGTTCAGTGCCATATGACGTCCCTGAAAGCCCCAGAGAATGCCTAAGGCGATAATGCCTATCATAGGAAGAAGGGTGCCAAGTAATGCGCCTATAGTGCTTAGAATGCTCGATATTTTCATGCCGAAGCAATTGAGCGCAGTGAAAAGCCAAAAAAGGGTCACATTGGTGATGAGTAAATAGTGTTTGTCGTTGGCTAATTCAGGGGCAAAAAGATAGGCAATGGTTGCACCAATAAACGCCATAATTGTTGGATACCAAACCACGTTGTATATCCATTGCAACCAAATGGTGATAAATGCAGTCCTCTGTCCGAAGGCTTCCCTTACCCAAATATAGATACCTCCTGTGCTTGGGTAAGCTGTGGCAAGTTCTGCAGCAACTAGAGACACCGGGATAAAAAATACAAACGCTGCAAAAAGGTAATAACTAACCAGAGGTAATCCAAGTTTTGCGGTGATAGGTAATGTTCTTAGACTATCTACCGCGATGACATTGATCATCACTAAGGAAAAAACACTGAGTACGCGTTTAGAATGAGGCACTTGGTATCCTATTTAATGATAATTAAAAATAACCTGTCATTTTGAGCAATGCTCGTGATGATAGGTTATTTATAGGTTGGTTATGAAAAATTGATTTACAACAAATTTCTAAGTACATATTGTAAAATTCCACCATGGCGATAGTACAAAAGCTCGTTTGCAGTATCAATGCGACAGATAGCTTCAACGGTTTCTTTTTGCCCACCTTCTTTTTGAATTGTTACTTCAACGATGCTCTGGGGCTTCAATTGATCGCTAATATCGATACTAATACGCTCAGTTCCAATAAGATTAAGAGACTTGCGGCTAATACCTGGTTTAAATTGTAAAGGTAATACACCCATGCCGAGCAGGTTTGAGCGGTGAATGCGCTCATAGCTTTCTGCAATAACAGCTTTTACGCCTAAAAGATAAGTTCCTTTGGCGGCCCAATCGCGAGACGAGCCCGTCCCATACTCTTTACCAGCAATGATGACTAGTGGCTGATGATTGTCTTGATACAGCATTGCAGCATCGTATATTGCCATCGTTTGACCTGAAGGAATAAAGCATGTAACGCCACCCTCAATGCCCGGGGTCATTTCATTTTTGATACGGATATTAGCAAATGTTCCGCGCATCATCACTTCATGATTACCACGTCTTGAACCATAAGAGTTAAAGTCAGCTTCATTGACCCCATGCGCTTTAAGATATAAGCCAGCGGGAGATGATGCTTTGATAGATCCGGCAGGTGAAATGTGATCTGTTGTTATTGAATCTCCAAAAATAGCCAGGATATAAGCTTCTTGTATCGGTTTAATTGAGTCAGGCGTTGGTTTTAAGTCGTTGAAAAAAGGTGGGTGCTGGATGTAAGTTGAATCTCGATTCCATTGATAAGTACTGCCAGAACCAGTATTGATGGCTTGCCAGGACTCATCACCTTGAAATACTTCTGAATATTCTTTGCGAAACATCGTACCACTTACTTTTGCAACTTCTAAGGCAACTTCTGCATTGGTGGGCCAAATGTCTTTTAAAAATACTTCGTTGCCTTGGCTGTCAAGACCAATTGGATCCTTTGTTAGATCAATACAAGTAGTTCCTGTGAGAGCGAATGCCACCACTAATGGAGGTGAGGCGAGCCAGTTCGCTCTCACTTGAGGGTGAACACGCCCTTCAAAATTACGGTTACCCGATAACACTGAACACACTACGAGATCATTGTCGGTGATACTATGAGCGATTGCATCAGGTAATGGGCCTGAATTGCCGATACAAGTGGTACAACCATAGCCGACTAAATTGAATCCAAGCTCATCAAGATACGCTTGAAGGCCTGCATGTTTTAAATAATCAGTGACTACTTTTGATCCAGGTGCAAGAGATGATTTAACCCAAGGTTTTCGTTGTAAGCCTTTTTCAAGTGCTTTCTTTGCAACAAGGCCTGCTGCCATAAGAACGCTGGGGTTGGATGTATTTGTACAACTCGTAATAGCTGCAATGACAACATCACCATGATGAATTTCAAATCCATGATGTTTAACTGCAAACGCATGATTCTTCTCAGGAAATTTACCTAGTTCTGTTAAAAAGGAATCGAATTCGTTGGGAAGTGTGCTAAGGTTCACTTTATCTTGAGGTCTTTTTGGACCCGCAAGAGAAGGTTCAACAGTTGTAAGATCGAGCGTGATGACGTCGGTGAAAATAGGGTCAGGATGTGATGAATCATACCAAAATCCTTGTGCCTTGCTATATGCTTCCACGAGTTTGATACAGTGTTCATCTCTTCCTGTGAGTGTTAAATAGCGTAGAGTCTCATCATCTACTGGAAAAAATCCGCAAGTAGCACCATATTCTGGTGCCATATTTGCAATCGTTGCCCGATCGGCGACTGGTAATTCTTTTAATCCTGGACCAAAATACTCTACGAATTTTCCGACCACACCTTTTTTACGTAAAATTTGAGTGACAGTTAATACTAAGTCGGTCGCAGTAATACCTTCTCTTAGTTGGCCAATGAGTTTAAAACCAATGACTTCAGGAATAAGCATTGAGACAGGTTGGCCAAGCATCGCAGCTTCTGCTTCAATACCTCCGACTCCCCAACCCAAAATACCAAGCCCATTGATCATTGTGGTGTGTGAGTCTGTACCAACAAGGGTATCAGGATAGGCATAGTGTTTACCGTTTTGTTCTTCACTCCACACAGTTTTACCCAAATACTCAAGATTTACTTGATGACATATGCCTGTACCTGGCGGAACTACTTGAAAATTATCAAAAGCCTTTTGACCCCAGCGTAGAAATTCATAACGCTCGCGGTTACGTTGCATTTCAATATCGGTGTTAATTTTAAGTGAGTCTGCTGTTGCAAATTTATCAACCATCACTGAGTGATCGATGACAAGGTCAACGGGTGAAAGCGGTGAAATTTTGTTCGCATTACCCCCCATTGATTCTATAGCATTACGCATAGCAGCGAGGTCAACTACTGCTGGGACCCCAGTAAAATCTTGCATGAGGACGCGAGCAGGGCGATAAGCAATTTCGTGCTGAGATGATTTAGTTTGTAGCCAATCCGCAATGGCTGCTATGTCCTTGGTGGTGACTGTTTTGTCATCTTCAAAACGAAGTAAATTCTCAAAAAGAACCTTTAGTGAGAAAGGGAGCCTGTCGATACCTTGAAAATGATTGGTTTCTGCTTCTTTTATACTGAAATAGTGGTATGTTTTACCGTCAACTTGTAACTGTGACTCAGTTGCGAGCGTATCAAGGCCTACCTTCATCTTCCAACTCCCTCAATCAAATTGCATATCATAGCTCAATATCATCAAATTTTCATGATGTCTGTCGTCTCTTTTAAAAAAACCAACCATTAATTTGATAATATTAAAATCTATACGTATAATATATGTACACAACAACGCAAGGACGATATCATGAAGAGAATTATTTTCACGTTATTTTGGTCAAGCATTGCCGTCGTTTTGACAGGATGTGCTTACAACCAAGGCGGGTGTATGTCTGGTTGTGGCTTCGTTGAAACAACAACCGCTACTTCTGTAGTTAAACCAACCTATGTTACAACAACAACCAGAACCAAGAATTGTTGTGGTGCTAATTATGTGGTGAAGAGAACTACTACTTGTTGTAGCATGCCAACATGCAATCGCTGCGGTGGTGGTGGGTATGGCTACTATGATTCAGCGTTTTATGGCCCAGATTATGGATATGATAGTTACAGTTATAGTCAAGGCTGGTATTGATATATCTGTTGAAATCAGTGAGGGTCTATAAATGTGGTCCCCACTGATTTGTGTTTAGAGTAAAACGGCTGGTGTTTTATACGTTATAGACGAATGAAGAGCCTCGTTGAGCGGCTGATGATCTTTCTTGTTCCAAATGAGTGTATCCACAAGATTCGCAGACATGATTTTATCAAGATGAGCGCTAGACTCTGCAGCAAGGGCTCTTAAAATTGGATCATGAATACCATCGACACTGCGAATGTACTTAATATCCATTGCTGATTTTTCCCCACTCGGTTTGAATAAAGACAATCCATAGAGGTGCTCTCCTAGTTGAGAGGATCTTTCTTGTGTAACAATTTGTTGGATCAACTCAGCCTTGGTTTTAAGGGTTGTGTAAGTAAGATATATAGGTATGCCCTTTATCCTATTTAGCGCTCCTGTCTTTTCATCAACTGTATAAGGGACATGATATTTTTTTAGCTCGTTAACGAAATGTGCAATATCAATTGGATTAGAGTGACTGACCAAAAACATCCTAACATCGTCACTACATACCTCAAATAGTTCGTTTAAATGTATATAAAAATCGTCATAGCTAGGATTCATGGTATTCCAAGCTTGAAGAAAGTTCTCTTGGGCAAGCTCAGCTCCAGTAATTTCTTTAAGAAATTGTACGACGGTTGTTGTGAACATTAATTGTGTAATTAATCCTCGTTTGAACTCTTCTAAAATTGTTTTGAAATGCTCGCTTTGTAACATACTACGGAGCATTGGAATGACGGAATTAGGGTTGCCTGGATTAATTAATTGAGCAAAAGCTATTAAAGCTCGTTGCTGGTTTTGTGTAACAATTTCACCTAAGCTTATGATTCTGATGATGGGCATATTTATTACCTCTTAATGATTTATACGATGATTGCATCAGCGCAGTTTGTTAATCGAAGCGCTATCAATGGGCATTTATAACGATGCCTTGTTGGTTGCCTTGATTGTCAGCACATCACAGGGTGCTTGATGAACCACTGCGTGCGCTGTGCTTCCTAGAAACGCAGGTAATTTGCTTGGGGTATGGCTGCCAATGATGATCAAATTACATGCTAAATCGATTGCCTTTTGGAGAACATGAGCTTTGATGGAGCCAACTTCAACGAACAGGTGCTCTTTTGGAATGTTAAAGGTGTCACCTAATACGCTTAAGACTGTCATTGCGTCTTCTTTTACTGGAGAGTCAAATTCAGCAAATCCCAAGCCTTGTGCTAACTGTAGGCTAGGAGGGGGCTCAATGACATGTAAGAGAAAAAGTTTTGCATGAAAGCACTTGGCAATTTCTATTGCTTGTTGGCACATGTCAAAGTGATTTTTGCTAAGATCTGTGGCGTGCAAGATATGAGTGTACATAGGTCCTTCTATTGATTAAATATGAATGTAGTAAGTTTAGTTGATTGAAATCTATAAAGTCACGATTTTTTGTTATGTACGAAGACAAAAAGCATTATGAACTCTTTGGGCGGGGGGGATTGTCTTGTTGAGCTTCGTTTTCTTCTGAAAGCTTTTGTTTAAAATCTGTTGTGGCCAATTTATTTTCGCTAGGGATTTTAGTTAAATCTTCCTTAATGACATTCAATACCGCTGAAATTAAAGATATTAGTAGTTGGGCTAACCGCCCCACTTTAATATCCTTTTGACATTTTAGCTCAAAGGCATTTTCTTGTGCAGCCTGAATGGTTTGAGTTGTAGGCGTAGCAAGCATTGCAGTAGCTGAGAGAATTGCTGAGCGGGCAGCTTCATGTTGACCATCTGAGGTTGAAGGAGAGTCAATAATTGCCCGAGCCTGTTCATGAAGTGCCTCATGTTGATGTTGTACTCTAATGTTGGCACTAATTTTTTCACGGATAACTTCAACATTAATAACGTTACTAGCAGGGCTTGACATGAGATCCTCACCACTCCAATTAAATCGTAAACTATTAACATTGTAGACCATACAATAAAGAAATGCTGGTGTCATGTACAGAGATAATGCTGACATTGCCTAAGATGATAACTTAAATTTATCCCATTAATAGCTATATCATTTTGGGAGATCTCTTTTAAAGGAATCAGCACAAAATCACGTCGATGCAATTCCGGATGAGGGATTTTAAGATGGGGTAAATCCACGACGATATTATCGATAAACAAGATATCGATATCTAAGGTTCGTGATCCCCATCTTTGCTTGATGATGCGTTGGTGTTTCATTTCAATAACTTTACACAGCTCAAGGAGTGATGTCGCATTTAGTGTGGTTTTTAGTGAGACGACCATGTTGCGATATGAGGGTTGTGCTTTAATGCCTAGAGGCTTGCTTTTATAAATACTCGAAGCTTCAAGAATCATGCTTCTCGGAAGGTGGCGCAAATCCATTACTGCGGTTCTTAGTTGTCGTTCTGGATGATCTAAGTTACTGCCTAGACCTAAGTAGCAGAGACTCATGAAGAGCTCTTAGGTTTAGGTCGATGTTTTTTTTGTGGTGTTGGGAGGGCTTGGATCATCTCTTCTTGTGTTTCTTTTGAAGACTCTTGAAAAGTAGTCCACCATTGGGCCAATTCCATAGATTCGTCGCCTGCCAAAGCTCTTAAGAGCATAAAATCATAAGCGGCACGAAATCGTGGATGCTCAAGTAAGCCTAGAGCGCGACTGCCTGATCGACTTGGGAAACGGTATTGTAAAAGCCAAATTTCACGCATCACTTGAGTGAAGCGTTTAGGGATGGTCACTATTTTATTTTGTGCAGCAATGACTTCTGACATAGACATTTCTAGGGCGGGAAGAGGGTCTATCCCGGTTTTTTTTAAAATGGACGTTTTCTCAATCAAGGGAAACCAGAGAAGAACTGCATAAATGAAAGCTGGGTTGACGGGTTTGTTTTGCTGGATACGACAATCAGTGTTTTCAAGGGCGAGAGCAATCAGAGCTTTCACAGGAAAATCACTGTCCATCAACTGATTGGTCTGATTAAATAGATGATTAAACAAACCATATTTCAATAGTAGTTGTTGAGCGAATTCCCCCTCACCACATTGATATAGTTTAGTCATCTCATCAAAAAGGCGCGAGCCAGAAATATGGGTTATGAGATGATTTAATTCAAAGATCGGGGCTGCAGTTTCTTCAACAATATCAAAATGTAATTTAGCACTGAAACGAATAGCACGAAGCATGCGAACCGGATCTTCTTGGTAGCGCAGTTTTGGATCGCCAATCATACGAATCTGCTGATGCTCAACATCACTAACGCCACCTGTAAAATCAATAATTGATGAGTCTTGAAGGTTATAATAGAGCGAATTAACAGTAAAATCTCTTCGCCAAGCATCTTCTTCATGGGTACCATAAGCATTATCTCGTATAAGCATTCCTTTATCATTGGTTCTTTGGTTTTCATTCTCAAGTACGTGTCCTCGAAAAGTCGCGACTTCAATAATTTCACGATGATAAAGAATGTGTACTAATTTAAACCGTCGACCGATGATTCGTGCATTTTTGAAGAGGTTGCGAATTTCATTAGGCGTTGCGTTGGTTGAAACATCAAAGTCTTTCGGTGACTTACGTAAAAGTAAGTCCCGTACGCTGC